>CALMAV010000220.1:0-2817 GCA_937859895.1 uncultured Bryobacterales bacterium
CATCTGGCTCTACGCCTAGGCCGGGCCTTTGGGCACTTCCAAGAAGCCACTTTCCCCTAGCAAAGAAAGTTCGGAATGCTGCAGGTAATTTGTGCCCCCGCAGCCAGTGAGATGGGACCCTGTGGATTGTGCGGCGCCACATCGGCATAGTAGGCCGCGGCCATGCCTGCAACAGGACGAACTGCAGTAATACCGCCGGCGTGGCATAGGTCTGGTTGCAGAGTAGTCGCGGCCTGTTTCTCCAAAACTTCACCAAAGCCCCACTTAGTGAACACCCGTTTACCGGTGGCAATCGGCAGAGAAGTACGGCGCGTAATCGCGTTCGCGCCGAGCGGTCCCATTCTCACCAGTTAAGAGCCCAAGCAGCCGTCGCCGAGCGATAGGAGAACCCAACTGATGACAGCGCGTTTCTCAGGAGCTGTGTTTACTTTCCGTTTCGAAGCACGACCGGCACCACCGGACACGGAGTTCTCTGCCGGGCCCGTCATTGAACCTCGCGCCGAAGCGTAACGCCGCTATTTCACACCCTTGTTTGCGTCCCACACTCCCTGTTCTTTCCGCACCATCACAATCTCGCCGATGTGGTACGCAGTGTGAATGCTGATGGGTTCCAGCGTGGGTGCCCATTTAGCGACTTGTGCGTCGCTTGCAGACGCGACAATCTTTTCTATATCGGTCAGCGTCTGATCGAGCTGACGCACAGTTTCACCCCACTGCTTCGCGTCGAAGTCAGTGAAGGTCTTATCGTTGTTGCCATCAAACTTCGCTGGCTTTTCACCGCGCAAGTTCTGGAGGTCGCGTCGAGTCCAGAAGAGCAGATGGTAGGCAAGTTGCCCGACGGAGTGATTCCCTTTTCCGTCGGTCCAGTTGGCCTGTTCAGCCGTGAGATTAGCCACGGCAACATTGAGACAGACAAATGAGTCACTTTTGCTGTGCGTGCTGCGGAGTTGCTCGATGAGGACGGATCTCAGCGTAGGTGCTGCCTTCTGTTGCGCTCCGGCGTGAACAACCAAGGCTAGTGCGAGGGTAGGTATGAGTTTCTTCATGTAATCCTCAGGACGGCGTCTGTCATTGTAGTCCAGTCTGATGCGGATCTCGATCGGTCTAATCCCTGCTTCACCTGCCGGAGTGTATCCGGCTCCAAGTGGCGGCTGACGGTCAGGTAAGTGTGGCTCTTGCCCAGCTTGCCGGAGATCAGCGATGACCGCTGCGGCATGCTCCACATCGGACTCCGTGAAGATGTATCAATAACCGCGTCCTTTTTGCTTGGCAACGCCCGTTTTAAAAGCGGTGAAACCTTTCCCTTGCAGTCGCTTCATCTGGTCGGGCTGGCTCGCGTGAGCGTAGACTCGAACGCGGTCGCGCATGGGTCCGCCTAACAATACATACACGGGTACGCCGAGCGCCTTGCCCTTGATATCCCAGAGCGCCTGGTCGATACCACTCAGGGCACTCGTCAGAATCGGTCCCCCGCGATAGGATGCGTGCCAGTAGATCGCCTGCCAATGTTTGGCGACCGGGCGTGGATCTTTGCCCACCAGATAGGGCTCGATTTCTTTGACGGCTTCGGCGCATGTCAGCGCGCGGCCCTCGGTAATCGGTTCCCCAAGCCGACTATACCGGCGTTGGTATGAGTTTTAAGGAACAGCCAACGGGGCTTCACCAGAATGGTCTCAAGCTTGGTGATCTTGAGATTGTCTTTCGCGGGAATCGACGCCTCGCGATTTGTTGTCCCTGTGCGTCAAGCGCTTCGGGCGAGAGAGCGGACAATCCGACAGCAGAAAAAGCCGCGCCAATGACATCACGCCGACGTAGTAGGGAGTTGATAGATGGCAATATGGGCGCCTCCTGATACTTTCAGGTAACAACTGTTGCCTGAGATCATATAACTACTCGTTTGATGAGCGATCCAGCAGCGTGTTCGGCAGGCCTTGCCTAAGGGGCATTATTTGATTGCTAAGAAGCTCGCCCATGTCAAAAGCAAAGATTATTGCTCTGGGCAAGTCTGGAGCCGCCTTGGCACAATCACAAGGGGACTCGTCTTGGCTGCCAATCTAAAATCAGCGAGCCATCCGAAATCGGATGCAGGATTCATCCAGTAAATTGAGCGCTTCCTGCTCCATAGCTCGAGACCTAACTACATCGAACAGAACAATCGCTTGCGAAACGCGAGAACAGCACCACAGCACCCTGTCGAATTCAGTGGGCTTCGAGACTTAGCAAAGACTCTTCAGGCTAAGTCTCTTGCGAGTAGCATTGCGATCTCGTCTCCTTCTGTAAAGCGCTGACGCAACAACTCTGAAAGTTAAACTGAGCGCGGCACCTGGGAAAGGAATGAGGTTAAGCAGCCGGACCTAAGGGAGCGGGTAAACAGCTACATTGTGGAATGCTGCTACCAACCATTGACCACGCTCCTTCGTCATTACTTCCTGCAGCTTGACATGAAGTGATCCATCCCCGAATGCTTTTAAGCCCGGTGGCAGTTGGTTAACTCCCTTGAGCACACCATCAATGTCCACAACCACGACATCAGGCCTCAGAAACTTTATGTTCCGAATCCATAGTTCATTCTGGCTGCCCTTGTAGATTGTGCTGAAGATACGTACATGCTGCTCCACAAAAGCCTTACGACCGTAGAGTTGCTTCCCGATCACATTGGTGAAGCTGCCGTCTTCGGCATAGTGCGCAGCAAATCCTTCCGCGTCTCCCCGATTCCAGGCCTCCTTCTGACTTCGTACTATCTCTTCAATAACAACTTTATCTGCCGAGCCTTGAGCTCCGACCCGCTTCACGGAAATTAATAGAAAGCTACTTGCA
>CALMAV010000220.1:2827-3979 GCA_937859895.1 uncultured Bryobacterales bacterium
ACAGACCTCCAATCAGGAATTTGGAACCAAATACCAACTTCAGGATTGTAACTGCCGCGTTCAATTAACCAGGATTAATGACTGCCCAAAGCGATCTCGCGCCACAGCTGAGAGCCTTTTAGGCCTGTGGCACGTAAGATTGCGCCTTTGGCCGCTTCCGTTGCCCTCGTCGAAACTGAGCAGGAGAACTAACATCCGCGTCGCTCATTACGCTGACCGCATTGCGCAAACAGCCCAACCGCACTACGCGCTTGCCAGTGGCCGCGAAGGTGTGAATTTCGTTCTGGCGAAAGCAGCCGGAGACCTCGGCCGGTAAGCCGCCAGCTACATCGTAGCCACGGGCAAAAGGCGAGAACGCGGGCAGCACCAGGCAGTTAGCACTAACCAAAAACACCGGTAGCTTATGTCCGGCACCCGCGGCGTCGCGCACAGCCAGCGCCGGGTGCAGATGACCCATCACCAGCGTGTGGGATTCGGGCCAGGCGAAATCAAATCGGTCGCCATGCACCGCGGTGAGAGTGCCTTCTGACCAGGCATTGACGCTGAAGAAGTTGAGATGGCTAAACTCGTCAGCGAAGTTGCGATCATGATTACCGCGCACAGCAATCAGCTTGGCACCTTCGCCTAGCGCTCGCAGAGTCTCTTCTATATACTCCCGCTCTGGGGTACACGCGCGCGGGGCATGGACGACATCGCCCACAAAAACAAATTGTTTTGGACGTAGTTCGTCCCGCACTTGGAACAGCTTTTCGCGCGTTTGGTAATCGGCAATAGGACCGAGTTCACCACGGCGTCGCTGAGCCCAGCTGTAGCCAAGGTGGACATCAGCAATCAGTGCAGTTTCAGATTCAGGGAGCCACAAGGCCCCCGAGGCATGCGCCAGCAGGCCGGGCAGAACAGGCAGAAGACTCGACATTGATTCAGGCGCGAAATTCAAAGCCTCGCGCACGCATACCTTCTATGATGCGGTTGCGCACATCCGTGACTTCTTCTGTTGTCACTGTATGGTCTAACGCGCCGATTTCCAGGTGATACGTGACGCTTTTTTGGCCCGATGGAAGCGGCGGCCCTTCGTACTGATCGATAAATCGAACTTGAGCCAGATCTGAAGAACCCAGCGCTTTCAGGCCATCGTGAATTTCAGCAACCGGC
>CALMAV010000220.1:3989-7907 GCA_937859895.1 uncultured Bryobacterales bacterium
GATTACCGACAGATCGAGCCCGCTGGTCGGGTACTTGCGCGGCGGAACATACTTCTTAGTCAGGCCCGCAGAAATCAAATGTGTTTGCTGCAGGTTGATATCGAAAAGCATCGCGCGGCCTTCGATTCCTTCGTCCTCCAGAAGAGAGGGATGAAGCTCAAAGAACTGTCTCACGGGTGAACCATGCCAGGTAATATCGGCGGCACGGGTGGGATGCTGATAGATCCGAGGCGACGCAGCGTGCAAAGCCGCACCGGGCAGCAGACATTCGAGTACCCGCTTGAGTTCAAAGAGATCACGCTCATCCGCATGAGCACTGAAGAGAACGGCAGCCAAGTGGGGGGTCTCTTCCCCGCTACGAGCAATGGCGCTACCCAATTCGAAGAGGCGAAACTCCCGGAAGTGCCGGACGTTATCGACTATGTTCTTCCAGAGCCCGGGAAGCAAGCTAGTGCGCAGGTGCGTCATCTCGGCCGCAATCGGATTAAGCACCGGGAGTAAGTCGGCAGGTGCAAGACCGAAGCGAGCTGCGTCCGCCCCGCCTATGAATGAGTAGTTATAAACCTCTGTAAATCCCTGGTCGGCCATCCCGGAACGCACCAGGCGAAAGTAGGTTCGAAGCGGATTGGCTGGAGGCACAACAGAGGCAACGGACGGTGCTTGTAAAGCAATCTGGTCATAACCAATCATGCGACCGACCTCTTCCACCAAATCGTCTTTATGCGAGATATCCTTGGTGGCGCGCCAACTGGGAACAGTAACGGTCAACAAGCCCGGCGCCGATTCGGCAACACCGAAGCCGAGAGAGCCCAGGATGCTCGCAATCTGATCCGCAGCCAACGGAGTGCCTAGCTTACGAGAAACGAACTCTACTGGCAAAGCAATGGGCGGGGCCGGCTGTCTCGGTACAGCATTGTCCACAACTCCACCCAGTGAGACGCCGCTGCCGCACAGGGCAACGGCTCTGGCAAGTCCGCGCACCGTATTCTCTGGATCGAGTGACTTTTCGAATCGCATGGAAGCATCAGTCCGAACCTTGTGTCTGGCAGAAGTTAGGCGGACACCTGTAGGGGCAAAGTTGGCGCTTTCCAGAAGCACTCGCTTCGTGTTGGCGGAAATAGCCGAGTCTGCGCCCCCAATCACACCGGCAAGAGCAATTGGACCAGAGGCATCGGCAATCACCAGATCTTCGGGGAGCAGGTTATACGTTTCGCCATTCAGAGCTTTCAAACGCTCACCAGAACGAGCGAGGCGCACAAAGACCGTTGTGCCTTCCAGCTTGTCGGCATCGAAGGCATGCATGGGTTGGGGCAGTTCAGCTAGAACAAAGTTGGTGATGTCAACAATGTTGTTGATAGGATTCAGTCCTACGCTTTGAAGACGTGCCTGCAGACGCAAAGGCGACGGACCCACCGCAACGTTCTCCAGCAGCAAAGCGCTGTATCGAGGACACAAGGCATGATCGGCAATCTTGACGCTAAAGGGCGACCCGCCTTCGTGAATAACGCTCAAATCAACGGGATCGCGTAGCGTTCGACCAGCAATAGCTGCCACCTCACGAGCCATGCCTACGTGACCCCAAAGGTCAGGACGATGCGTAAGGCTCTTGTTGTCTATTTCGATAATCCAGTCGGGACGAAGGTTTGAAAGAGAGGTGCCGGGAGTGCCGTCAGAAAGCTCCAGGATTCCGGAGTTATCCCTGCTGATGCCCAACTCGGCTGCGCTTGCAAGCATGCCCTGGCTTTCCACGCCGTCAATAATTGCAACGCCGATTGCGTGGCCATCCAGGTTCGTACCGGGCGGAACCCAGGCCGTCAGCATTCCTTCGCGAACATTCGGTGCGCCGCAGACTACCTGGACTTCACGGCCGTCTTCAGCTTCGATGGTGACCGCTTGATTCTTGCCTTTGCCTACCGGATGAAAACGGAGGACACGGACCGCTTTCACCGTTGAGAAGTGCGCGCCGAAAGGTTTGATCCCCTCGCATTCGGCAGTCCTCACTGTAATTAGTCCCTCCAGTTCAGAGGGCGCTATGGAAAGATCTCCGACGAGCTCAGAGATCCATTGATAGGAGAACTTCATTTGTTGAAACTGGCAAGACTAGAACTGGCAGAGGAAACGGAGGTCGCCGCCCTGGAGCTGGCGTATATCGTCGATGCCATACCTCATCATGGCAAGCCGCGTGAGACCAAGGCCGAAAGCGAAACCGCCCCACTCATCGGGATCGATACCGCTCAAGCGCAAAACATTCGGATGAACCAACCCGCAAGGCAGCAGTTCAACCCAGCCGCTGTGCTTGCAAACAGGGCATCCATCGCCGTTGCAGATCAAGCAGCGAATATCCAGTTCAAAGCCGGGTTCAACAAAGGGAAAGTATCCGGGACGGAGCCGCACCGTGACTTCGCGCTTAAAGATGTCGCTGAGCAGCGTCTTCATGAAGTAGATGAGATTAGCCACCGAGACATCCCGGTCAATCATCATGCCTTCCACTTGATAGAACGTGTGCTCATGCGAGGCGTCCACTTCCTCATTGCGAAAAACACGTCCCGGCGCGATCATGCGCAATGGCGGCCGGAGCTCACGCATTCCACGAACCTGCACCGGCGAAGTATGCGTTCGCAGCAACAAGCCATCCCCAAGCCAGAAGGTATCTTGCATGTCGCGCGCTGGATGAGTAGCCGGAATGTTCAACGCGTCGAAATTATGTTCCTCCGTCTCTACTTCTGGCCCGTACAGAACAGCGAAGCCCAGAGAGGTAAACAGGTCCTCAATCTCCCCCTGCAACTGGGTTACCGGATGCAAATTGCCCGGACGCGGATTGGGCGCGGGTAGCGTAACGTCAATCCATTCCTTTGAGAGACGTTCGGCAAGATCAGCTTGCTCAAACTGGAGCTTCTTGCGTTCGTACTCACCCTCCAGGTCCTGCTTAACTGAATTTAAGAGCTTGCCCAAGCGAGACCGCTCTTCGGGCGGCAGCTTGCCGAAGTCTTTGGTTATCTGAGCAAGCGTACCTTTGCGCCCAAGCGCCTCAATGCGCGATTCTTCCAGCTCTTCCAGCGAGAAAGCGTCAGTGAAAGCAGCGAGCGTGGCCCTGCGCAGCTCTTCGAGTTTGGCTTCGAGCATACGCTATCCTGCGTTGCTCCCGAGCTGTTCCAACAGCTCAGCAACATCACCGTGACCATTTAATAAAGCAAGGTCAACGGGTGACTGATTGTTTACTGCACGCACTTTCAGGTTGGCATTACTTGCGAGCAGAGTCTCGATTAGTTCGCGACTACCGGCCTGGGCAGCTGAGTGCAGCGCAGTCCAACCGCCCTCCTGAGTAGCATTCACGTCAGCGCCGCGCTCCAGCAACAGCCGCACAATTGCTACTCTCCCTCCCGCTGCTGCCGCGTGCAGAGGAGTGTTTTTCATCGCATTCGTAGAGCGGGCGTCCACCGCCGCGCCCTGATCGATCAAGTAGCGCGCCAGATCTGTGTGACCAAAGAAAGCAGCTACATGAAGCGATGTCCAGCCATCGGAACTCCGCGCTGCCAGCAACTCCAGATGCTCAGCGAGGAGTCTCTCAACGATCTGTTGATAACCACCTGCACTTGCCTCAAAGATGTCAAGGTCAGGATGAGCTTGAAAAAGATAAGCGGCTGCGGATTCCTGACGGTAGTATTTGGCAAGCAAGAAAGCGCTTTGCCCGGCTTCGTTCAACTGAGCAGGAAGCGTGGGATCTTCTGCGACAGCGGACTGAACAGCGGGAAGGTCACCCTTCTTTACCGATTCGTGAAAGGCTTTCAGGCTAACCATGCACTAAGCCGCAGGGAGAAAGACCTGCTCAGTCTTATTGAGTTCCCAATCCAGGTGATTGATGTAGAACAGTAGGATTTCGCGCTGATACTTGGACTGGAATTCGTTGAAGGCCCGTTC
>CALMAV010000221.1:0-721 GCA_937859895.1 uncultured Bryobacterales bacterium
CGTGACCATAAGTGCCGCCCCAAGACGCGCGCGAATGAACTTGCGCTGCGGCACGCATGTAGTCCGCCGGCACGATTTGCCTGCCCTCCCCAGCGCCCATTGTGTAACCACAGATAACCCAGCTTCTCCATTTCGCGCGGGTGCAGGTGAAGATCGCCCCAACTGTCAAAACTGCCATCAGGGTCAGCGGGCCACGATGCGTCGTGAATGCCGAGCGGTCTAAAAAGGTTGTGTTGCACAAAAGCCAATGCGTCCATCCCGGTCACCTTAGAACGATTCCGGAAAGCACGTGCATGCCGCCGCTGCAATACACATACTTTGTTCCGGGATCAGTTTCCATCGGCAGATTAAGCATGAACGGCGCCCAGTGCGCGCTCGCTCGCATCTCCTTCAGCGTGCGTTCGCCGCCATCGTAATGGCAGCCCAGGCCAGAACGCATTGTCAGGAGATCGCCGATGGTCAGGGCTTCCGTCCGAAGGTCGACGGTCAGGGCGCGAGTTTCCGGTGACTTTAATTGCTACCTTGCGGCGACGGTCAGCTTAGTAGCTACCGGAGACTTAGACGGCGCAATCCCCAGTGAAGTGTACGGGCGTCGCAGGGCTGGGCAGCAGTCGGCCGGGCAAACGTCGTGGTTCGGAGGATAGGCGCCAATAGCTTGAGGCGGTTCGTCCGCTGAGAGCCGTTCCTGAATCAGTTGCCGTATTGCTCGAATAAAGGCTGG
>CALMAV010000221.1:731-1888 GCA_937859895.1 uncultured Bryobacterales bacterium
CTGGATGGGTACCTGCTGTGCCTGCGCGCACGAAGTTCAGCCCGAGCTCGTCTGCCAGTTCAACCGCTTCTGTATCCAGATCAAAGAGCACCTCCAGGTGATCGGAGATGAATCCAAGCGGCGCCACAATCACATCGTGTACACCTTCGCTCTTGAGGCGACGAAGATGATCGAGGATGTCCGGTTCAAGCCAGGGCTGGGTAGGTGGACCGCTGCGGCTTTGATAGACCAACTCCCAGTGCGGCATGCCAGTTGCTGCTGCAACCAGTCGTGCTGTCTCGCGTAGCTGCTTTTCGTAATCGCTGGTTTCGGCCATGCTGCACGGAATGCTATGGGCAGTAACAACTAAGCGCGTACTCTCGACAGCTGGGTCGGCAGCAAGCTCCACGAGTGCTTCACGAACCCGGTCAGTACAGGCTTCCACGAAGCCCGGATGATTGTAGAAAACCCGGAGCTTGTCTACTTGCGGCGCGCCCTCACCGACTTCAGCCTGCGCCGCCGCGACATTTTCTCGATATTGACGGCAGCCCGAGTAAGAGCTGTAAGCCGATGTCATGAAGGCCAGTGCTTCGCGACGTCCGTTCGCTTTCATATCGTTGAGCGCGTCAGTAAGATACGGGCTCCAGTTGCGATTGCCCCAGTAGATGGGTAGCTCGATCCCGTGCTCGTCTAGCTCGGTGCGGAGGGCAGCAATCAGCGCGCGGTTTTGATCGTTAATGGGACTCTTGCCGCCAAAATGGTGGTAATGCTCAGCTACTTCCAGCAGACGCTCATGCGGGATATTACATCCGCGCGTGACATTCTCAAGAAACGGCATCACGTCTTCCGGCTTCTCCGGACCACCGAACGAGACAACAAGCAACGAATCGTACATAGATTTCTAAGAAGGACTTCCAGTGATGTTGTGGAGCTTCAGCATGTTGGTGGTTCCGCGCAGTCCTACCGGCTGGCCGGCGACAAAAACGATCTTGTCTCCAAATTTCGCATAGCCGTCATCGATCAACATTCGCTCCATAGCCAGCAACATGCCGTCAGTAGATTCGAAGGACGGAGACGAAATGGCATGGACGCCATAGATAACCGAGAGTTGCCGGGCCACAGATTCGTTCGGAGTAAATGCGTAAATAGGGACATGCGGCCGGTATCGCGCCAGAAGC
>CALMAV010000222.1:0-4264 GCA_937859895.1 uncultured Bryobacterales bacterium
AGCAGGCCGCCAACCTGACCAAATCTCAGGTGCTCCAACAGACCTCCATTGCAGCCATGGCTCAGGCAAATTCCGAACCTCAGTCGGTCCTGAAGCTCCTCCAGTAATCCTCACCAGGATTAATCTGAGGGCCAAGCTTACGTAGCTTGGCCCTCTCTTATTTGTAGGCATAAGAAGATGGCATCAACTACCTCAACCTCTGCTTTCACATCTAGCGGTTCATCGGGCTTTACCGGCAGTACGCCTTACGCAGCAGATTTGCAAAACGCTATCTCCCGCGCTGTGGGCTTTGCCTCGCTGCCGTTGCAAATCCTGCAAAATCAGCAGAACGATCTGAACAACCGACAAAGCGCGCTGTCTAGTCTCTCCAACCAATTTCAATCCCTGCAAACAGCTGTCGATGGAATTAGCCGGACTGTGGGATCGGGCTCACTGGCTGCACAGATCAGCACGCCCGCTGTTCTGTCCACCACCATTGCTGCTGGGGCAACAGCTGGATCCTATTCCCTGAACGTCACCAACATTGGCTCTCAAACAAATATGATGAGCGGTAGCGGCCTTACCACGGTCACCAATCCGGACTCTGGAAATCTCGATTCGTCTTCTTCTTACAGCCTCACGGTTGATGGCACGGCTTTCTCAATTGCGAATCCAACCGGCACGCTGAACGGCCTAGCGCAGGCAATCAACAGTTCTACCGCGAACGTGCAAGCTTCGGTTGTAAATGTCGGAAGCTCTGGGGCACCGGATTATCGTCTTTCCATTCAGGGCTTGAAATACGCCCCGACCACGATTCAGTTGAGCGATTCCAATAACCCTTCCATCCTCAATACTCTATCTACGGGAAGTAACGTCACCTATAACGTCAATGGCCAGACTACTGCCAGCACTTCCGATACGCGCTCGGTTACGTTAGCTCCCGGTCTCACGGTTAACCTCAAAACGGCAGGATCTACTTCCATCACCGTCTCTCAAAGCTCTGGGGCAGTTACGACCGCTTTGAGTTCGTTCGCAGCGGCTTACAACAGTGCCGTTGATGAACTCGCAAAGTCCCGCGGCCAGAATGGGGGCGCCCTTACCGGTGACAGCCTTATCTCCACACTTAGCGCAACACTGCATAGTTTGATAGACGCAGGATCCTCGTCAGGTCAAGTCAGCTCTATGGCCGACCTAGGATTAACCTTCGATCAGAACGGCCATCTGAGTCTCAACTCGTCCACGCTCGGAGCTGCATCGTCTTCCACTCTTAACGATGTTACGAGTTTTCTAGGTTCAAAGACGACCGGAGGGTTTCTGAAAGCGGCGAGCGATATGCTCAATGGGCTGAACGATCCCACCAAAGGCCTCTTTGCACAAACCAGTGCTACCGCAGCAAGCCAGCTTTCCAATCTGGGAACCAAGATCAGTGCCGATCAGGACCGCATCAGTCTGTTGCAGCAGTCATTGACCGCGCAGATGGCGAAAGCGGACGCAACAATTGCCAGCCTGCAATCACAGTCCGATTACTTCACCAGTCTCTTCGCCCAGACTCGCGCCAATCAGTTGAGTTCGGCCAATGGATAATCTTGTAGCCCGTCTTACCCATCACCTCGCGGCTGGTGACTTTGATTCACACCTTGCCCTCCTTCCCGAGTACCGGGCGCAGGTAGATGCCTCGCTGTCTTCAACCAATGACAGTTCATTTCGTGAAGAACTGTTAGCGGCTGCTGTCCGGCAAAGCAATGAATGGCTTCATCTGGCGCAAGTAATGCGATCGCACTTGGTAGAACAACTGATCACAACGAATGGTGAAGCGCACTACCACGCAGATAGCAATCAAGGCCATAGCATTCATGCTCTTGGGTAATCACTCTTGACGGACTCCCGAATAGTCCATAAGAAAAGCCTGACTCGGTAATATTTTCCTAGAATTCGTAGAATATTCGTACTGAATTTGCACCTTCTTCATAGGGGGTGGCATGAATCTGATTGATAGCAATCTGGACCGCTACATGACGCTGCTGAGTGCGCGCCAGAAAGTAGTTGCTTCCAACATCGCCAACGCCGACACACCTGGCTATAAAACCAAAGACATTGATTTCCAGGCTGAATTCAAATCGGCCATGGCGCAGCTTAGTCCGACCGGCACCGAAGTTGCTGGCTTGCGTGTCCGAAACGATGGGAATAACGTCAACCTGGATCGCGAATCGCGACTGCTTTCGGAAAACACCATGCGATTCAATATCGCTGCGAATCTGCTGCGCTCTGAAATCAGAGGAATTAAGGCGGCTATCGATGGCGGAGGCAGCGCGTCGTGAGTCTCTTCTCCAGCATCTCAGTCAGCGCCTCCGGCATGGCAGCGCAGCGCGAACGCGCCGAAGTCCTGGTTGAAAACATTGCCAACGCTGATACCACCCGCACAGCCGAGGGTGGTCCTTATCGCCGCCGCGACGTTGTCTTCCAATCGGACACGGTCGGCTCTCCGTTCTCTTCGATCTTTCAGAACCACATGGATGCGCAGAGCCAGGGTGTTTCCATCAGTGACATTAAGGTAGACAACAGCGACCCGGAACGGCGCTATCTACCCGGCCACCCGGATGCCGACAAAGACGGCTACGTTGCTTTCCCGAAAATGAATCCTGCACAGGACATGGTTGACCTGCAGGGTGCTTCGCGATCCTATCAGGCAAATATCTCAGCCATTTCAGCTGTCAAAGACATGATTCAGAAGTCGATCGACCTCTTCCGTTAAACTCACATGCTGCCGCCTATTTCTTCAATTGGATCGCTGCCCTCAATCGATCATCTGTCACTCAACTCGACGGTCAAGGCTGCCGATGGTGGTGAATTTGCCAAGCTCTTTCAATCGACTATCCAACAAGTGGCACATACTCAAGCTTCGGCCGACACTGCCGTGAAAAACTTCTTGAATGGTGATGGCGGTGAATTGCACTCGACAGTTCTAGCAACACAGAAAGCCGATTTGGAGTTTGACATGTTCCTGCAGGTACGTAACAAAGTTGTTTCGGCTTATCAGGAAGTAATGAAGATCCAGCTTTGATCGGGTAAGACCAGGTCGTCGCCATGAATCAAATTAAAAAACTATTCGGCTCGTTGTCCACCAACCAGATGATTGGCATGGCAGCTGTACTCCTGCTGGTAGGTGGCGGGCTATACAGCTTTGTGCATTGGAATCATGAACACGGGTTTAAGCCGCTGTTCACGGGCATGGCGCCCGAAGATGCTGCCACGGTTGTACAGAAGCTAAAAGAGGGTGGCGTAGAGTACCGCATCAACGACAACGGAACCTCTGTCTCAGTTCCGGAAGCTAAGGTCGACGAAGTGCGGCTGGAGATGGCCGGGGCGGGCCTTCCTAAGACCGGTCGCATTGGCTTTGAATTGTTCGATCGCAATAACCTGGGCATCACGGACTTCACCGAGCACGTGAACTATCGACGTGCTCTGGAAGGTGAACTAGAGCGTTCCATTAAGGCTCTGAACGTAGTAGAACAAGCGCGCGTTCATCTGACCTTTCCGAAAGACTCTGTCTTTTTGGACACCCGCGAAGCGGCAAAAGCCAGCGTACTAATCAGCACTCGAGGTGGGTCGCGCTTAACCGCGCAGAACGTCTCAGCGGTGTCGAACCTTGTTGCTAGCGCCGTAGAAGGGCTTTCGCCCGACTCGGTCTCCATCCTCGACATGAAGGGTAACTTGCTCAATCGGCCGCGTCGTCATGCCGAGGATGGCAGTGAGCCCTCGGAGGCAGCACTCGACTACAAGCATCAAATTGAGAAAGATCTGGTCGCCAAAGTTCAATCCACGCTCGACCCGCTTTTGGGTGAGAATCGCTTCCGCGTCGGTATTACAGCTGACTGCGACTTCACCACCAGCGAGCAGAGCGAAGAGGTGCTGGACCCGACCAAGAGCGTGATGGTGACAAGCCAGAAGTCAGAGGACCTACTGGGCCAGGCGAATAACACCGGAGTTCCCGGAACACAATCCAATCTCCCGCGCGCAGTTCCACGTGCTGTGGGCGGCTCGGGAGTAAACTCGTCCCGCAAGAGCGAAGGCGCTTCTTTCGAGACCTCTAAAACGATTCGCCACATCAAAGTACCGCAAGGCTCTATCAAGCGCCTATCGGCCTCACTGCTTCTCGATCAGGAAGTTCGTTGGGAAGGCAAAGGCAAGAACATGAAGCGGGTAATTGTGCCGCCTACGCCGGAAAGGATCAAAGCCATTAACGATGTGGTCGCCGGTGTCCTTGGATTGCAAACCGAAAGGGGCG
>CALMAV010000222.1:4274-5059 GCA_937859895.1 uncultured Bryobacterales bacterium
CGAGCAAACTCTGACAGGCGAGGCTCCCGAAGAGGTCAAAGGGACTGAAAAACCGAAGGATCAACTCACCCAGTTGCTGAAAGATCCTAAGGTGCTGATTGGTGGCGGAGTTGGCGTTCTCATACTGCTCGCCGCATTGTTCTTCATGATGAAGAAGAAAAAGAAAGAGGTTGAAATCCCTGTAGCACTACCCGAGGCTCCAATGGCCGCGGCTAAAGCTTTGGAAGCAGGAGTATCTGCTTCAGCTGAAACGGATTCCGCGAGCGCGTTGGAGGCAAAGCTGCAACTGCCGCCAATGACCAAACGGCTGGAAGGGTTGCGCGATCACATTCGTGACAGCGTGAGAAAAGAGCCCGAACTGGCTGCTGAAGTTCTCCGGGGATGGCTGGGGGAAGGGAACCGATAAATGGCAGGAATGCGCTTCAAGGTAGCTGACCCATCGCAGCTAGTGGAGCCAATCGCCTGGCGTCCGCTGGGAGTGCTTCGGCCGGAACCGGTTGCCTCCAAAGCGCGAAACGAACCCGAATCAGGGGCCCAAACATCCGAGAGCGATTTGTTTAAGCTGCAATTGGCGGAGTTGGAACGGCGACACCAGGCACAATTGAACGGGGCTCGCCAGGAAGCTTTCAACCAGGGAGTTCAGCACGCCCGTACAGAGGCCGCTGATGAGTTGCGCGCCGGGGCGGACCGGGTTGGCCATGCGCTCGCTGACCTTGCCGTTACTAAACGCAAACTTCGCAACGAGTCGGAGATGGAGCTGATTAAACTTTCCCTGGCAATCGCTA
>CALMAV010000223.1 GCA_937859895.1 uncultured Bryobacterales bacterium
GCCGTTGAACTTCTGGGAGAAGTTGAAACAGTGAATGTTCGCATAAGTTGCCACATCAGTGTGTTGCCCTTCGGCGTTGTTCTCCCTTTCTGGAGCAAGAAATAGCACTCGACTTGTGCGAAGTCGGCCCAGTTTGCAACGTTAGGGAACTCGGGCCTCAGCCTGGGTGAAACGCACCTTGAGAGGGAGGCTCAACTACCAACAAACTGAGAATTAGGTTGTCCTTGCGCTTAGCTGCGATAAGCATCCTTGCGATTGAGAACGCGATGAATCAGCAAAACACCGGCGGGTTCCTCAGTGAAGCGAATGCGATAGTCGCCGACGCGCAGACGGAACTCGGGCGGGTTGATGCCCAGGAATTTTTACACACTGCCAGCGCCGGTTTACGGCCAAGCGGTGGATCGCGGTGAGGACGGTCATCGCGACCGGTTGCAGGATGGCGTGAATGTCTGCCTTTGCTTGGTCAGAGAAGCGAATCTGCTTCAAGCCGATTTCTTACAATTGCGAATGTCTTCCAGGGAAAAGCCTAGTTCCGCCATTAGATCTTCGAAGGACGTGCCTGGGTTATCTTTGAACCATTCCCGCGACTGCCGGATCGATTCCGCTTCTTCGTCGGTGATCTCTTCATCGTCCAATGGTGCGTTGGCCAGAGCGGCGGACAGTGGATCGACCATGCTTTCCAGCAGACCCGCCAAGGCGCTCAGTTGGGCAGCCGGAAGTTGATCGACAAGCGAGTGAACGTGCTGCCGCGTATCACTTGTGTTCATCGTCCTTCCTTTAGCTGCTAAACTCGGCCCTTACTTTGCCGCTTCAGGAACGCTTAAGCAGGTACCAAAACAATCGGCAAGGCTTCTAATCTTCAGAAGAGTCAGGTATTAGGGACTTCAAGTGTCAGTATACTTTTGGGACATAGGTATCATTAGCGCTTGTAGAAGAGAATCAACCTTCCTTATCGCCTTTCTCCAGTAAGCGGGTCTTGCTGAAAGACTACACATTGATTAAGAGGAAAGCGGATCTGCCGTCCTAGCTTCGGGTGTCCGCGTTTAGCTCTCTCTGTTCGCGCTCAGTGCTCGACGCCGTGCTTATCCCTGTCGCAATAATAGACGGCACAGCCGGCGAAATGTTATGCCTGGCAACTCCGCTTCCACTCAGCGCATATGCCTGATCTCCCCTTGCAAAAGTTGGCCGGCTCCACGTCTGAGGCTCTCCGTAGGATCTCTTAAACACCTAATGCCTTCTCAGAATAGGCAATCTCGGCTATCCTGACTCAATGCTAGGCCAGAACAGAACAATCGCCTTTGTTGCAACCGAAAAGCCTGCGGAGGCGAAAGTGTTCTATAGAGACACTCTCGGGCTGCGGCTGATTACCGAGGACGGGCTCGCCAGCATTTTCGATGCAAACGAAGTCATGTTGCGGTTAGTCACCGTTCGGGAGCGGGCTATTGTTCCTTACACGGTTCTTGGGTGGGAGGTCAGGGGGATCGAAGGCGTCGTTCTGAAGATGACTGGCAATGGAATCGCTTTCGAACAGTACGCTGGCCTGGATCAGGACGAACACGGCGTCTGGACTGCCCCGGGAGGAGCGAAGGTTGCTTGGTTCAAAGACCCTGACGGTAACCTACTTTCACTGTCCGAACATCCTGCGCTCTCGGCTGATTAGCATTCAAGCCGCGGAGGCTAGGTACTGCGGCACTTTTAGCAAGGCCATCTCTGACTCACTTTTGCCGGAGCAGCACGCAAGCAGCTCGTCGGATCTTTGAATGCACTGAAGGCATGCTGCAACGGCCTGCCATAACTCATCAAGAGACTCATCCTCTGATAAAACTTCAACAATTAGAAGCTTATCCACTGGTAATTCCAACGTAACCCGGCTTAATTACAACATAAACCCCGAAGATTACTGGAATATTTAGGTGCGCTAAACGGCATTGCCGAAGAGACGAAGCAGGTTGCCACCCAGGATTTGTTGCGCCTGCCCAGCATCCAGACCGAGCTCGTACAGCACTTTCACCTGCGCTTCGAAGATAGTGCTGTGCCAGCCGCGGGGAAAGAAGCTGGAATCGGTACCAAACAGCAGCCTTTCAGATCCAATTACATCCAGCGTGCGGCGGTAAACAGTTCGGAGATCTAGCGACTCATAGCTCATCCAGCGATTGGAACTAGAGGTGTCTATGTACACGTTTGGGCAAAGGTCGGCGAGCATGAGCGTTTCGCGAAGCAGCCCGGCCCCGAAGTGAGGAATAATGAAGCGGATTTGTGGGAAATGCAGTGCTACCGGATGAATATCCAGCGGGTTGGAATAACGCAAATTAAATTGACTAGGAAGACTTAGTTTCTTTCGTACGCCGACACTCAATGCGCCGCAGTGAACGAAGACAGCCAGCCGTGAGTCAGATGCAATCTCAAAGAGTGGGACGAGCCGCGAATCGGTAATGGAGTAGGTGTGCATGGCAGGAAAGAGGCACATGCAATGCAGGTGGGGATTCGCGGCAGCATTAGCAACCCGCTCCAGGGCATCCGGCTGCAACGGATCGAGCATGAAG
>CALMAV010000224.1 GCA_937859895.1 uncultured Bryobacterales bacterium
AGGCCATGGCAAGATAGGCGGCCCACACGCAGAAGATCAACAAGCTTTCGCGACGAACGCGACCGCTTAGCTCGGGAGTGAATTGCCGACGATATTTCACGTTCATAGTGAGCGAAGAGGCGTGTACGACAAGCCAGTGCTGGAAGCGCTTAGAACAGAATCCAATTGGGGTTAAGAAGACAAATCGCAGAGCTAGAATGGCCGGGATTAGAAAGCCTTCGAAGGCAAAAAGGGTGGTCATCACGCTTGATCGAGCAAACGGGAGGTATTCGCGGTCTTTGTCCGTACCATAGACGCTGATCTTGTGGTGGCTCTGATGAACGCCTACGTAGACGAAAGACGGCATCAGCAGGGGATAGCCAGCCAGGAGGTTGTACACCAATTCAAAGTGGGGCAGTGTGCGGGACGCCTGGTGGCTGAGTTCGTGTACAAAACAAAGGGCTCGGTAGAAAGCCAGCGCGGAGACGATCACTGAACCAAGCATTGGCCAGGAGAGCGACGGAAGAACAATCGCGTAGATGAAGGCGGCCCACCCGGCAGCTGCAGAGAGCAAAAAGTCAGACCAATAGATAACCGGCTTTACGCGATGAAGGTCCCGGACGAGAGGACGGATAATTTGATCGTCCAGGACACCCAGCCCAGTAGAAGCGGAATCGACCGGAGGCACTTCGCATACGTCAAGGCTGACACTCATGGGCAAGTAGATCCTTTTTCCGGGATGGTGATAAAGCAGGCGCGGCGGCCGACAGCTGCTTAAGGGCCGAGACTAGGCGACAGGGGTAAACCAGTCAATTAGATCTGCTCGGCTGCGGAACGCTTATCAGAGTAGTCGCCCAAGACAGGCGAAGGTCTCACCGCAGATCGGTCGAATTGCCGAGAAAGTCGACCATCTCTCGGATGGCAGCAATGACAGTGGCAGGCTGATCGACTTGCACCCAGTGGCCGGATTCAGCTAGACGGGTGTGTTGGCCACGGCAGCTTTGTGCTGCCCAACGATCGCGCTCCCCCAGTTCAGCAGCGGTGGCGGTGGAAGCCGACAGAATGGTGAGGGGTACACGACAAATCAGGGCTGAAGTCTCAGCCAAGCGGGCGTTGGTTGGCAAGAGATTTAGATAGTCGGCAATGGATAGGAAACCACCTGGCCGGCTCCACTGGGCCTGGATAACAGGCCAAACCTCAGGGGGCAGCTTACGGATCTGCCCGGTAAGACGCGAAAGGAAGGAAGGGGCGCGACGGGCGCTGGCCGATGCCACCAACTGTGGGAGAAAGTGATGACCGGAACCCAGTAAGTAAAGCGCGAACCGAACCACCCCGAAGCGAGCAAGCAACGCGCCACGCCGGGCTAATTTCACTCCCAGGCGAAGGCGTTTAGTCTCGTCAGACGAGCAATTGGCCCAGTACGAGGTTGAAACCGGATCGAGCAGAATGATACCGGCGGTTAGTTCAGGATGCAGGTGAGCAAACGCTCTGACCACCAGACCGCCATAGGAGTGACCGACCAGAAGGTAAGGCGGTATGCAATGGGCCGCAATCAGCACCTGGTACAGTTCGTCCACAACGTTGGCGAGCAATCGCGTAGACGGACTGGCAGTGCTCCATCCAAAACCTGCGCGGTCGTATGTGCACACGGTTGTAAATGCTGCTACTTTGTGTGCCACTAACTTCCAACTCAACGAGGTTCCAGCCAAGCCGGATTCCAGCACCACGGTAGGGCTTCCCTGCCCCTGTTTATTGATGTGAAATGAGCAGCCGGCGGCAACGACCGCCTGCCCGACAGGCCGGTAACGTTTTGCATCGCGCTTCATTCCAATTTGCTGATACAGGAAACCGGTAAGCAGAACAGTTCCGGCCGCCGCTATGGGAAGCAGGGCGAAAAGCAAGACAGGCACTGAGGTTAATCAGCGACCATCAGTTCGCCGGGCAGAATCGGCCGGGTTCGGGGCAGTATTCCGAGGCTGGCCAGAAAACCCAATGTTCCTAGGACACCAATGAAGATGAAAGTCTTCAGCACGTCAGCAAAGTGGGTACGCGGCAAGAGTTTCCAGAGCAGCAGCAAACTGGTTTGAGCAGCGGTCACAGCCCAAACAGCACCGTAGAAGTAGCGGCGCTCCTGCCCCTCGCCCTGCGTGGATCGACGCACCCGAGGTAGAAGACCCGCAGCGCCGAGCAGCATGATCGCGCCGAACACAGGGAGATACCAACGGTCGTAAATCTGCCGGAGCTCCCAACGGCCGGAGGCACAAGCAGCAAGGAGACCGGCTAGGTTTAGCAGTGCGAACGAGACTAAAGCATTCCAAGCGAAGGTGTAGCAAACCCGGCGATACAGCGGGTTGGGTTTGTCTTCAGAAAAACGAAGAATGTACGGGCGGGCTTCGACTCCGGGAAGCTGTCCAAAGCACCCTGCCACGGCCGTGCCGAGAAGGACGATACCAAGCCAAATCAGATTGTTGGTAGAGCCGCCGTGAGCGAATAGATCGAAGGTGAGAGGACCGGGCGCAAGAAAGAACACCCAGATCCAGATGGGCCAGTGTGCGAAGCGATAGTAGGTCTTATTGCGGGCTCTGATTTTGCGGTCAGCTGCATACTCAACTCGGATAGCGAGAGACATTCCTAACGAATCGTACTATCTCGGGCTACGCTTGCAACTTCGGCATGACCGACTGGGGGTGCAGGACGTGGCCGACTCGCGTGTCACCTTAGGTGTACTGGTCAGGATTGTAGTTCCAAGCTAGCTCACAAGCTTCAGCAAGGCGCTCCCGAGATCGCCCAGCGAAGTAAACTCGGAAAGCTTCAAGGAACAATACGCTGACGTTCCGACGTTCCTGTTCGGCAAGCAGGTCCACCTTTCAGCGCGCTAGCCTTCCTGGACTTTGCGTGACATGGCCGCAGTGAGGCTGAGTGGTGCGAAGCGCGTGAGGAAAGCTCCCACTGCGTTCAGACGTCCGGCGATGGTCAGTGGCTTGCCCTCCTTCATCGCGCGGAACCGATGGCTGCTACTTCCGAGGCAGACATCACCATGCCGCTCGAAAACAATTTAGTTGAGGTCATTTGCGCCCGCTCGGCAAACTCAGTCTTTGTTGCGCCAGGACACAGACAGGTAACGGTGACGCCGAACTCCTTTGCCTCATTGTGTACAGCCTCTGAGAATGAAACGACGTACGCTTTGGTGGCATAGTAGACGGCCATCAGCGGGCCCGGCTGAAAGGCAGCTGTCGAAGCAATGTTCAGAATACGACCACTGCGCCGGGCTATCATTGCGGGTAAAAACAGTCGCGTCAGGTCCGTCAAAGCGCCGACATTCAACTGCACCATCTGCGACTGCCGCTTCGCGTCCAACTCCCAGAGGTGTCCGAGCAAGCCAAATCCTGCATTATTGATTAGCGTGTCAATGGCTATGCCAGCGCCCGATACCCTGTCGAAAAGAGGGTATGCTGCGTCTGGCTCCGCAAGGTCGCACTCGAAGACAGTGGCCGATTGCTTTGTCCCCCTTTTTATTTCCGCAGCCAGTGAATCCAGCATCGGCCGTGATCGCGCGACAAGAACTACATCAGAACCGTTCCGGGCGCAGAGCAAAGCGAGTTCGCGGCCGATTCCGGTAGACGCTCCAGTGATAAGGGCAATTGGCATAGTGCCTTATTGTCCATCGCATGAGGAACGCACTATTAACAAGCCGGTGAGCCGTGTTAATTTAAGTACTGCCACCGCAGTTCATACGGGCTCTTAGCTCAGTTGGTTAGAGCGCTTCCTTGACACGGAAGAGGTCGGTAGTTCGAGTCTACTAGAGCCCACCATCCCCGTACCCACTTAAGCGCCCTACGCCAATAATGGTGCTTACCCCGAACAGCAGCTGACCAAAAAACACGTTACCCGAAACATGCAAGCGGTAGTTTTGAAATTGCAAACGCCGTAAGCTTGACGTTGGAGAACCTGCAATTTGCTATGAAGCGTTGGGTGATGCTTTGGCACGGCGCTCCTCATGCTGGGCGTCATTTCATACGGGAGAGAGATGGTCGTGACCACCAGACTTTTCGGCGTAACGGTATTCTTGGCCGTTGCCTTCGCAAATAACCTCGAAGCGCAAAGTGCAGGATCGAATCGGTGTTCCCCGAGTGACCAACTGGGTCGAGATGAGGATCGCTCTGTCTCCTGGAAGTTACTCGTTCCTAATATCCTCTGTGACCAGAAAGCCATCTGGCCGTTTCCGACAAAACTGCGAAGCAAGAACAATTGGATTCTGACATTGTCTGTGGGCGCTGCAACCGCCGGCC
>CALMAV010000225.1 GCA_937859895.1 uncultured Bryobacterales bacterium
GGCCTAGACAGCCCGGCTATCGTAAAGATCCGCTGTTTGACCAGCAGCTTTCCAGCCTTTATAGTCGCGATACGGACTTACTGCCGTTGCTGACCGGTACCGATCTGGCGCCATATCATGCCCGGGAGGTGGAAGGCGATTTGCAGCTTTTCTTTGCCCATCCAGCTGCCGCGTTAATTACCTACCCAATGGAACATCGACTCTTTCGAAAAGCTTTGCCCACAACCCGGCAAGTTCTAGTGCGATGGGCCGGACACGAGGTCTTGGTGCCCCTGCCGTTTGGCTTGAACGATCCCGTGCTGGTGACTGTAAGCTCGAACGGAGCAGTATCTTATCCAGCGCTACCGCGTCACAATGAAATATGCGGAAAAGCGTAACGGGCACGGCTACGGCACTGCAGCCGGTCGGAGAACACGAGTGGCTCGATCTGGAGCAGATTGCGAGTGTGGAAGTATCGAGCGAGAACAGCGAGTATCCGATCGAATCCGCACTGGCGTTAACAGGCAATGGTGATACCAGCTGGAGGGCAAACGTCCCTGGAGAACAAAAAGTTATCATTTTGTTTGACAGCCCGACTCTGATTCATCTCATTCATCTGCAGTTCGTGGAGGAAGCAATTGAGCGGACGCAGGAGTTTACATTGTCATGGAGCGGTGCAGATCAAATGAGTCACCACATAGGAAGGCAGCAGTGGAATTTCAGCCCGTCTGGCTCAACGATGGAGGTTGAGAATCTGCGTGTCAACCTCCCTGGCGTCTTGCGATTGGAGTTGACGGTAAAACCCGACATTTCTGGAGGCACGGCCGTGGCAACCCTTAGAAGGTTACGCCTGGCTTAATTGAGACGATATGGCTGCTGCAGGAAGAGCCGAAGTTGCGCTGCCGGATGCTTCCGCGCTGCTGGATGTTTTGGAACGTCTGGCGCACGCGAGCCGATCGGAGTGGCTTTTCCTGCGCGAGTTGCGCGTCGGTACCGGGCACCGAAACAGCGCAAGCCAACGTTTGGATGCGTTTGCATTGAACTGCCTGCCCCATCTGGCGATGAAGCGCGTCTGCTATGAAGTAAAGGTTTCACGCGCTGATTTCCTCAATGAGCTAAAGCATCCGCTGAAGCGGCGGATTGGCATGCGCTACTCAAACGAGTTTTACTTCGTAACACCGCCCGGCTTGCTTCGGGGGAGCGAAATTCCTGTGGAATGCGGTCTGATTGAGATTGGTAACGCAACTCGAACGGAGTGGACCGCCATGCTGGGGGAGCGCACCGGCGACTGTTTTCTTGATCCCGATTGCCAGGATTTTTGTCGAGTCGTTGTGCCGGCACCTTGGCGGGACACCCCCGGGCCGACTTGGCAATTTGCTGCTGCCATGTTGCGAAACCAGCGCCGGCAATTCGAAGCTCCTGTTGAGCCGTCACCTTCGCAGCAGCGACTCGGCTTTGAACGGCCAAAGGCCGAAGCTTCGACTTCCTAATTCAGTTGGCGTGTCGCGTCTTTATAGATGGCGACTATAGTCGAGTTATTCGCCTGCCAATAGTCGGCGTGGACCATCAAAATATCGCCGTGCCTTACTGAGTCTGTCAGTTGCCTCCGATACTGGGCCAACTTGGCTGGATCGACATCATTGACCAAAATCGTGCTGAAGGCATGCGAATAGTAGTTGTAAACATCAGAGGGCGTGCCCAGATCTGTGGCGAAGATAAAGCTCTTGAAAGGCGCGCTGTAGGCGTAGTACTTCGGCGTGGAATGCTCTGGAATGACCAGTGAATCCGGTACGGCAGAGGCAACCTGCTGCACGATAGCGGCATCGAGCGGCGCTCCGTTTGCCTCCACATTGGAATCAATGTAAAAGAGCGTGGCGCCCCAGCGATCGTGCGCGTACTTCACCTTTCGAATTACTTCTGAAGCTACCTGTTCATTAGGCAGGGTGACCTGATCAGCAGTGCCGTCTGCATTCAGCGTGAAGTGCTGGGGGCGAACACACACGCCAACTCTGTAACCAGCATCGTGGATGATTCGAAAGTAAGCGTCGTCCAGCTTCATCCCCGCGTAGGGCGACAAGCCATCGATCACCAGACTTTCCATCTCGGGAGCTAGCTGCGCCACTCCATCGGGCGAACAAGCGTAGCTGGTGGGATGAGGATATTGCTGGCCTTCTATGTCCCAAGTGATGGCGCCTTGTGCGTTTAATCGCTGAAGGTTGGCTGCGGTGTCACGAGCTTGTTGCAGAATGCGATTTTGAAATCGAGCAATGCCATCCGGAGTACGAATGTCGAAGTCGCTGCTACTGCTCTCATTAAAGTAGCGGCGAGGATTGTTGGGGTATCCGACCGGTTGTGAGGAGTTCCCCTCAGCGGCGCTCGCCAGGAACACAGTGCCAATGATGCGGCGATCGGTCCAATCCAACTGCGACGGCCAGGTTGCCGCCCAAGACGCATAGGCGTCAGCGGCTATCTCAGCCGGGTCAGTGCCCGTGGGTGCGAAACGAAGCGAGACGGTGTAGGCGTCAGTTTGTCCCGGATAGACAGGCCGATCATTGTGCGGGAAGAAAGTCGCCATACTGTCTAGCGAAGTGCCGCTGATAATTGCGGTGTAGGCGTTCGCTCCGCCGGCCGGCTCGAAGCCTGTGTACAAAGGCCGAGAAGCATCCGGCGCGACCGAGACTACTTCACCAGCACCAAAGTCAGCCACCGTCACACTTGGGCCAGTCGAGTTGAAAGCTAGCTGTTCGTACGAGGGGTTGCTAAAGCCTTTGGGCAATTGAGGAAAATGCAAGGCCAGCGGGTAGACAACTGCGCCATCAAAGATCACACCCGCCCCAGCGTTCACCTTATTGGTGACGTTCATATCCAGCGTGTTGCCGGAAACGACGTATTGTAAAGCGATAGTGCCCCAGCTGAATCGGTACGTCCAGGTATGCGTCTTCGCATTCCAGCTTCGACCGTCGTTCACCTCGCCCCAGCCGTACTGATTACCAGTCAGAACCTTGCCTGACAGGTCAGTCACTTTCATATGCCATATATGGAAGTTGTCAGACGAATTCTGAGGGACGTTCTCCAGAGTCGTGCCACTGTAGGCAAGCTGCTGAATGCCGTTCGCGCCATAAATTACTTGAAGGCCAGAGTCACTTTGCCCAGTAGCTGAGAGGGCCAAGAGTGTGGTGTAGCCAAGAAGGCGCAGTAGGTTGTTCAGCATTGAGGAGTGACTCTGAAGGGGAAGTGCGGTGAACTTAACGTGCGTCTCGCTAGAGCTTCACCAATGCGCAGAATACTCGGCGCATTGGTGGTTAGTCCGGGCAGGAGGTTATAGGCCCTTGAGTCTTGCCGTGGTGAGAGAACTAAAGTCGATGTACGGTCTAACTTCTTGAAGTTTCGTATAGCGCCCAAATTCTACTTAATCGTCCAGCCTAAGTTCTTTCCGTACTTGCTCAGTCGTTAAAGGCTGATGGCGCTTCTCCAAGCGCGCTTCCGCTTCATAACGATCTTCCAGATCCTCTAGATTACCTTCGATCAGCTCGCGGGCATAAAAGGCTTTCGTGCGGCCAGTCTTTTTTGCGAGAGTACTTAATCGGCGCTCAATATCAGGGTCAAGGCGAAAGGAAAGCATAAAGCTATCGAGTGGGCGAGCCCGCTTTCACCTATATGACAGAGATTCTTTGATGACGCAAGCTCAGGAATTTAGGGCGCAGTGTTTGCAGTTGCTTTAAAGGCCTCTGGATTAGCTTTAATGTTGACGTTCCACGACGTTTGCTTCACTGTACTTCTGGTACTTGAGTGCTGTACCGGAGCTTAGCGAAACGCGTTGTTGGGAACTCGTACTCCTATACGGAGTCTAAGCAGGCAGCCCATCTTAGTTATCAGCCATGCCCAGCGTCTTGAGAGCTTTCGCGATTTCGATTTTAGTCTCAGGGTTTCTTGCTTATTCTTGCTCGTGGGTCAACCCAGTTTGGCCGAAGAGTAAACAATCCAGCACACCTCTCTTTCGGTATGTTGTTGGTACAGAGAGGAACGCTCGGGCAGGGTATATCAGTGCAAATGGAAAAGTTGTGATCCCTCCGATATTCGAGAGTCAGGGCGACTTTGGGACTGATGATTTCTTCGAAGGCGTTGCGCTTGTTCGAGTCGGTGGACAATCCTGGTACATCAACGAACTAGGGAAGAAGCTATTTCGAGGCCGCAATTCTGGTCGCTTCTCAAACAACTTAGCAGTCTTTCGTGAAGGCGCCAAGAACGGATACCTCAACAGCCAAGGAGGAGTCGCTATTGCGCCAACATTCGACTCAGCGCACGATTTCTCAGAGGGCTTGGCTGCCGTTGCGAACGGAGGGAAATCCGGATACATAAACGAGAAAAGCCAAGTTGTTATCAGTCTCGGCTTCGCGTTAGCACTCCCTTTCACAAACGGAGTAGCCCGAGTCATCAAACAAGGTGGCTGCGTCTATGTCGGGTACGGTCCCTGCGATAGGTTCAATGCAATGGTGCTGCCAGTCAAGCCAAATAACCACCAGGAGGCCGCCATTCAGGAACCTCATTGTCTTTATTCGTTCATCGACAGAACTGGCCACGAGCTATTCGCAGATCAGTTTAGAGAGGCAAAAGACTTCGCGGAAGGAGTCGCACCGGTCGGCAATGGCACAAACTGGGGTTACGTCGATAGACATGGAAGGCTGGTTATTCCGATGCAGTATTCGGATGCAGAACCATTTGCGGAGGGGCTTGCCGCTGTTCAGATACGTGGCAAGTGGGGATATGCGGACCATGCGGGCAAGTTGGTTATCCCTGCCACCTTTGCACATGCCTTCAGCTTTTCCGAAAGCGTAGCGTTGACCATCGATGATTATTGGCAGTATCGATTCATTGACAAGAGCGGAAGGCAGGCTGTCCCAGGC
>CALMAV010000226.1:0-11558 GCA_937859895.1 uncultured Bryobacterales bacterium
ATGTCGTCCCGATGCTTGTACCAATCCCCAAGCGGTGCTGAGAGCGACCGTTTGTGTGCGAGCCGGATAGCACGATCAAATGCCACCCAGCACATCAGCCGTGAATGCAGCATCTCACGCCCGCCTCCGCGGATTTCCCAGATGCCTTCGTCTGGCTTGCGCCAGTTATCGCCGAGCCAAGCCAACATCTGCTTGATTGCCGCCCAACCCTCATATGGCAATGCGTGCCCATATTTGGAGTACAAGTAGCTGGCGTCGAATACTTCGCCGAAAATGTCTAATTGGGTTTGATCATGAGCGCCATTGCCCGTACGAATTGGCTTTGAATCGAGATAGCCGCGTAGATGCGGGAGTTCGGTCTCTTCCAGGTCCGTTGAGCCATCGAGGCGGTACATGATGCGCAGAGGTGCGCCTGAGCCATCGCTAATTTGGATGCGCGCACGCAGCCACTCCCAGAATTTATCGGCTTCTTCTCGATAGCCAAGTCTCATGAATGCGTACAGAGTGAATGCTGTATCGCGCAACCAGGTATACCGGTAGTCCCAATTGCGCTCACCACCGGGTACCTCAGGCAGACCAAATGTTGGCGCTGCGATGAGTGACCCATATTTCTTGCTGGTCAGCAACTTCAAGACCAGGGCCGACCGGCAAACCACTTCGCGCCAGCGGCCTCGATATTGCGACTTCCCGCTCCACTCGCGCCAGTACCGAAGTGTGTCAGACAGTTCGCGCTCTGTGGTGCTCAAAGTTAAAGATGAATAGGTTAGCTCGCTTTCAGCGCCTGGGACAAATGTGGCGCAACCGCCTTTTTGAAGAGTGAACTTCGCCCTCGCGGTTACGCCATCAACCGTGAGCGGCTCGGTTCCCTGCAATCGGAGTGCTTGACAGTCTCCACTGGTCGGCACAAACAACACATCGGAGGTCTCTATGCAAGCTGTGTGGCCAACCCGCGCATAGTCAAAACCGGGACGGCATTGGAGCTGGAAGGTCACCGTGCCGTGAATGCATCGCACGACGCGTATTAATACGTTACGCTGGTCCTCGGCACCGACCGGCATGAAATCGGCTATCTCAGCGGACAGCTCGCCACAAAGGAAGCGCGTAATCAGAACGTTGGTCTCCGCGACATACATCTGCTTACAGACCATGTTTGTCATCTCAGGGATGACACTGTAAGACCCACCCTTCTCGTTATCTAGCAACGCCGCAAAGATGGTGGGGGAATCGAAGCGCGGGAAGCAGAAAAAGTCGATAGAGGAATCCAATCCGACCAACGCTGCGGTCGACATGTTTCCCACAATGCCGTAATCTTCAATTCTTTCTAGAGCCATTCCCCTCTATCTTCGCTTGATAAATCGGCGGACTAAAATGCAGTCGCCTAAAATTGAGGGGCAGGCATGGAATCAGTTTCGGTTATTGTGTGCTGCCGCAACGAGATTGCGATGATTGACCGGTTCCTGCAGTCGCTAGCCGCACAGACAGCCTCTGGCCTTTCAATAGAAGCGGTGATTGCTGATGGGTGCAGTTCGGATGGCACGCGTCAGCGCCTCAACGAGTTTGCTGCTCAACATTCCTGGGTACGGGTGATCGATAACGGACAACGCATTGCAAGCACTGGGCTGAATGCAGCGCTGCGGCTTAGCAAGGGAATGATTATTGCGCGAATGGATGCGCACACCGAGTACGCGCCGGATTATCTTCGGGAATGTGTTCGGACCCTTCAGGAAACAGGTGCTTCGGCCGTTGGTGGTCCAGTTCGCATCAGAGCTGAATCCACGTGGCAGAAAGCTTTTGCGAACGCGGTTCAGTTCCGGCTCTTCAACGGCGGCTCCACCGTTTATGACACTAGGCTGGAAGGCTCGGTCGATTCAGTGCCGTATGGTTGCTGGCTGCGTGAAGTGCTGGAAGATGCCGGCGGTTTCGACCAATACATGGTGCGTAATCAGGATGATGAACTGAGCTTCCGCATCAAGCAAGCCGGTGGACTGATCTGGCAGTCGCCTCGCATCTGCTCTTTTTACTCTCCCCGGCGTTCCCCCATTGCTTTTGCCAAACAGTTCTTCGGGTACGGTTTCTGGAAGGTCCGCACCATGCGGAAGCACCGCACGGTTGTAAGTGCTCGCCATCTTGCGCCAGTCGGAGCACTGAGCTTAGCCGCGGCGCTCTTCCCCTTTGGTTTGTTTTCACGGTCTGCCCGACGTCTTCTAGCAGCCATGACGGCCATGTACTGTGCTGCGATCCTGGCCACCGTACGCCGCCTGCAGCCAGCGCTATTAGCTCTCTTTCCCATTGCACATGCTTCTTATGGAGCAGGAACCTTAATGGCAATCCTGCAGGCTGAGTCGCGACCGTGAAAGCGGGCTCTGATGCCGTTTCTCTCTTCCTTCGCCAGCAGCTACTCGAATCCTTAGAGAGTCGCCTACTACCAATCCGACCCGATTACTGCTCCTCCCGCATGGCTGACGTCGGATGCGGCTACGGATACTGGCTTCAGAATTTCGTCGACATGAGCTTTCCGTCATCCCAGGTATTTGGACTCGATGGAGACCTTGCCCGTCTTCGCGACTCCTCTGCTCGGCCTGATGCGTCCAATGTCATTTGCGGCGATGCCCGGCATCTGCCGTGGCCTACGCGGACATTTGACATGGTGAGTCAATTTACTGTTTTCTCCTCGGTCCTCCTTTCCTCTGACCGTGAGCAGATATCGCGCGAGATGCTTCGTGTTCTTAAACCGGGAGGTCTCGTAATCTGGTATGACTTCTTTGCGCCCAACCTCCGAAATCGTAAGACTCGGGCCATCGGCAAACGCGAGCTAATGACTCTTTTCCCCGGATGCCCGATTCAGATACAGCGCGTGACTCTTGCGCCTCCGCTTGCGCGATTGGCTCTCCGTATCTCTCATCGACTTGCGCGGACGCTGGGGACGATATCGCTTCTTTGCACACACTACCTTGCCCTCATCACTTGCCCTGGCCCGACCGCGGTGTTATGAGCGAGATTCATCAGGTGCCCTTTTTTCGCGCAGACGTCGGGGCAGAGGAGATCGAACTTGTGGGGCAAGTACTGCGCTCAGGATGGCTGACTACCGGGCCTATGGTAGCCCAATTGGAAGCCGACTTCTGCAAGGCCACGGGCGCGCCATACGCCGTTGCTGTTACCTCCTGCACTTCGGGTCTGCATGCAACACTGATCGCTTCCGGCGTCGGTCCGGGTGATGAAGTCCTCACCACCCCCTACACATTTTGCGGATCGATCCAGGCGATTGAGGAAGCGGGCGCCCGGCCGGTTTTCGTCGATATTGGCAACGATCTGAACCTGGACGCAGACCTGCTCTCGCGACACATGAGTTTGAGAGTGAAGGCGATCCTTCCGATACACATCGCAGGCCTTCCGTGTGACATGGTCGCTATCGATGCATTCGCCAAGCAGCATGGCCTGGCTGTCATTGAGGACGCTGCCCATGCCTTTGGCGCCACGCTTGACTCGTCTCTCAGTACTGCGGCCGTTCACAGCTTTTATGCAAATAAGAATCTGACCACCGGCGAAGGCGGAATGGTGACCACCTCTGACCCGGCCTTCGCTGGTCGCCTGCGCTGCCTGGTAAACCATGGCGTCCGACGCCTGCAATCTGGCCCGCTTGGTGCGTGGCAGTATGACGTAAAAGAGCGCGGACTCAAATACAACATGTCCGATATTCTGGCCGCGGTAGGTGTTGCTCAACTCCGCAATTGGCGTCAGCATCAGAAATCACGACAACGCATCGCCGACACTTACGCGCGAGCTTTCGTCGATTCACCGTACTTATGTCTGCCGCCGGTTCACCCTGACGGAAATCATGGGTGGCATCTCTACGTTGTGCAACTCGAGGTGGAGCGTTTGAAGGCCAGCCGTGACCAGATTGCTACGGAGCTGATGTCGGCCGGCGTCGGTTGCAGCGTCCATTTCCGGCCGATCCCGCTGCATTCGTACTTCGAGCGTTACGGCCCGCTTTCCCAGTGGCCGAATGTCGAACGGCTCTATCCGCGTGTGTTGTCTCTGCCGATTTTCCCTGCAATGACGGATGACGAGCAGCAATTCGTCATTGGACGCGTTCACAGGGTGTTGGAAGCAAACGCTGTATGTTAAGCCGCGTCCTTTCTGCTACTGGATTGCTTTTGTTAAGTCCAATCTTTCTGGCCGTCGGTTTAGTCGTCTATGCTGACCTCCGTCGGCCGGTCTTGTTCTTTCAAACGCGCGTCGGAAGGAACTATCAGCCTTTCCTAATCTGGAAGTTCCGAACTATGCAGGACGGACGCACCACGGCTGTTACGCGATGGCTACGCCGCAGTCACTTGGACGAATTACCGCAACTCATTAACATCATGCGAGGCGATATGGCGTTAGTCGGGCCGCGCCCCGAGGTGCCGAAGTTTGTCACCCCTAATGATCTATGGTCCAAAGTTCTTTCAGTCAGGCCGGGGCTGTTCGACGCTGCGTCGCTCCATTTCTTAGACGAAGAGCGGCTCTTATCCGGCGCTGCTGATCCCGACCAGGTCTATCGAACCGGCATTCTGCCGCAGAAGCTTGCTCTTAGCGCAGAGTACCTTGTTGGCCGCAGCACTCGCACCGACACCGCGCTTCTATTTCGAGCTGGGTGGATAGTGTTGAAAGGGTTTCTCGTTGCGGCTTGATTCCGCTTTCACCGCCAGGCTGTTGGGACGACGGGAAGAAACGCCGGAGTTGCCGCCTGACTTACTGGAGGGCCAGACGATACTGGTGACCGGTGCCGGCGGCTCCATCGGCTCCGCGGTATGCCGTGCTCTTTCTGCCACCAATTGCCGAACGGTTATTGCTCTCGACAACCACGAACTGGCACTGCTCAGTCTGCAGGGCCGCTACCAACTCGAACTGCTGGATTTGCGAAACGATGCGGCAGTCGCAGAGTTGCTGGAGCGCTGCAAGCCGGACGTGGTCATCCATACGGCTGCTTATAAGCACCTACCTCTGCTCCAGAAGTTCCCCTTTGCTGCCTTTGAGAACAACACGCTCGTGACCGCCCGGTTGACTCGGCTCTCGCGACAACTCAACGTGCCACGCTTTCTCTTTTTATCGAGCGATAAAGCTTCCGATCCGGTGAGTATTCTCGGCAAGTCAAAGCGCCTCGCCGAAATGACGCTCTTCAATGAGAGCCAGGCGGCCCTGCGTTGCGCAAATGTTCTTGGCTCGTCCGGCAGTGTTCTTCGTGTCTGGAGCGAGCAGCTGGCACAGGGCAAACCACTAACCGTAGCTCGGAATGCCGAACGTCTCTTCATCAGTCCTGGCGAGGCAGTGTCGGCGCTGCTTACTCTTGCCCATGCACGCGAGATGCACGGGCTGTTTGCTCCGGCTGCCGCCTCTCCGGTCCTCATTAGGGATCTTGCCACGCGCTTCTTGTGCGCGCAAAATGCCAATTGGCCACAGGGGACGTCAACTCTCACTCAGGCTGAAAAAGAGAGCGAGGCTTTGTGTTCCGCAAACGAATCCCTACAGCGCACCCGGTCGAAGCATTTACTGCAAATCATGGAGCAATCGCCTGCTGCGACCAACTCTTCTTCCATATTCGAACGAATCGAGGAAGCCTGTCAGCGTCGCGACCTGCCGCTTCTTCTCAAGACCGTTGACGAAGCGTTACGCCGCTGAATGGAGCGGGTGATTGATCGCCTGCGGAATGGTCCAGCAATCACGGCGCTGCCAATCGCGTCGTGATCGCCCCATCCAGGCAGAGCTCTCCGGGACAGACCGCAACAACTGCCAGCGCGGCTCAATGGAACGCATCAGCGACCAGGTTGGGACCCCTTCAAAGTCTACCGACCATTCCGGGTCTACGCTGTGCCCATGCACTGTCTCGCGGCGGTGCCGAATACGAACCGGGCAGATACGTGTCCCGGAAAACAGGCAGAATGAAATAGTCAAAGCCGTCTGGAGATGCACGTCAGGCAAGCTGTCACCAGTTTCAAAGCGATAGAACGTGCCGGTCGCCAGGCGGCCCTCAGAGATCAGGTCGGTCAACCACCACTTCCCTTCAGATGCCGTTTCCGCCCGGTACGTCACTTCGCCCAGCAGATGCAAAGCCCCGTTCTTATTCGTCTCGAACAGCTCAAAGGTCCGTAGGGTGAATTGTTGCATTGGAATTCGGGTCTCCTGGTTTCCAAACAATTGCGACTTGATATGTTTTGAAAGCCGCTACTAAGAAGGTGGGATGAACTCCGCTTTTTTCGCAGAGCTTACGATCATAGACATGCACCTGAAGCTGAAGCGTACGCCAGGGCTCTACCTGGTGGGCTTCATGGCCTCCGGAAAAACCACGGTTGGCTCCATGCTCGCCCGGCATCTCGGCTGGGAATTCATTGACGTTGACGCGGAAATCGAGCGTCTGGAGAATCGCTCAGTTGCACAGATTTTTTGGGACGAAGGAGAAGCGGCGTTCCGCGACCTTGAGACCTCTGCTATTCAGAAGCTTGTACAGCAGATACAAACCGGCACGCCGCGCGTAGTTGCTTTGGGCGGCGGCGCTTTCATTCAGGAGCGGAACTGGCAGATGTTGAAAGACAACGGCATTACGGTCTGGCTTGATTGCCCTCTCAACTTAGTGCATCAGCGGCTGGGCAACGACACGACTCGTCCTCTTGCAACAGACCGGCAGAAGCTTGCGCGCCTGTATGAGGATCGGCGACCCCTCTACTCGCGCGCTGACTTCCGAATCGACGTTGATGGCGACGACGTCTCCTCCCTTGTGGCCCGGATTGCGGCTCTCTCGATTTTCTAAATGGCCCTGCCCTTCGGAGAGGAGCGACTTAAGCGCGATGCTCTCGCGATTGTTCAGGCTGCACTGGACGCTGCCGACGCGGGTACGGCCGTTGCGCGAAGTTTACAGCTCAACGGCGAGGTGCTCCATGTCGGTTCGGTCCAATTCTCTCTTCGCAACTTCGACCGGGTTTTCTCTCTTGCCATCGGTAAGGCAGCTGTCTCCATGGCGGCGTCTATCGAAAGCGTTTTGGGCACGACACTAACAGCTGGGCTCGCCGTCACTAAGCACGGTCACGGCGGTCCCGCATTGGCCAAAACACAATTGGTAGAAGCCGGCCATCCAGTTCCAGACGAAGCCGGATTGCACGCAGCAATTCTTATCGAGCAACTGCTTCGCGATTTAACCGCGAGAGATCTTTTGCTTGTGGCCGTCTCCGGCGGCGCATCGGCTCTGCTGCCGGCACCCGCTGGCGGGATCACGCTAGGGGAAAAGCAGGAAACCACACGCCTGCTGCTGCACTCGGGCGCAACAATCGCTGAGCTCAACCAAGTTCGCAAACATCTCTCAACCTTGAAGGGCGGTCAGCTTGCTGCGCTTGCATACCCGGCTACCGTTGTCGGGCTGCTTCTGTCTGACGTGGTCGGCGATCAACCTGACGTGATCGGTTCGGGGCTCACCGCGCCAGACCTTTCTACTTTCGCTGATGCCATCGATGTCCTGAACCGATACGACATTTGGCAGCAAGCTCCGCAGCGCGTACAACAGCATCTTGCTTCAGGGCGCGCAGGGATGGTGCTGGAAACTCCGAAGCCGGGTAGTCCGATCTTCAGCTGCGTACATAATCAGATAATCGGCAGCAACCGGCTTGCTCTGGAAGCCGGACTGATGCGGGCCAGGGAACTCGGCTACGACTCGCAAATTTTGGCGAGTACCGTGACAGGCGAAGCACGCGAAGTAGCTGGGGTGTATGCATCCATTCTTCGCGAGATCCGGCAACACAATTCGCCGTTGCCTGCTCCCGCATGTCTGCTAGCTGGAGGCGAAACCACTGTCTCGGTTCGTGGCAGAGGCAAAGGCGGACGTAATCAGGAGCTTGCCTTGGCGGCTGCCGTTCACCTTGCTCCTATTGATAATGTTCTACTGCTCAGCATTGGCACGGACGGCACCGACGGTCCCACCGATGCAGCAGGCGCTTTTGTTACAGGCAATACACTCGCTCGCGCGGCCAGCCTCGGGTTAAACGCATCAGCTCATCTGGCCGCCAATGATGCTTATTCATTCTTTGATACTGTCGGCGATTTGATCAGAACTGGTCCTACTGGAACCAATGTGATGGATATCCAGGTGTTACTAGTTACGTAAAGTTCGCATCGGACCTGCAAGGAGTAGGCACATGCGAGGCGTCGTACTTGTCAAAGAGCGCACGGTAGAGATCCGCGACATCCCGGATGCTGAACTGATTGAAACCACCGATGTTCTCATGCGGGTAACATCCACCGCCATCTGTGGAACAGATCTCCATTTCTATGATGGCCGGATGCCGTATTACGGCAAGCTGATCGGTCACGAACCGCTAGGCGTGGCAGAAGAAGTTGGCTCGTCCGTTAAGTCCATTAAGAAGGGCGACCGGATTGTAGTTCCGACCCACATCTGCTGCGGTTTTTGTCCGAACTGCACTCGTGGCTATAGCTCCTCCTGCCTGACTACGCAGCCGGGTAAAGCTGGTGCAGCGTACGGCTACCCGAACCAGGGCGACTATGCCGGAGCGCAGGCGGAATTGGTCCGTATTCCGCTAGCTGACGCAAACTGCCTGAAGCTGCCGGGCGAACCCGGCGACCAATGGGAAAACGACTTCGTTCTTTTGGCTGACATCTTTCCCACTGGCTACCATGCAACAGAGCTAGCGCATGTGGGAGTTGGCGATTCGGTGGCTACCTTCGGCGCGGGCGCAGTAGGTTTAATGGCCGCTTATTCAGCCCGACTCCGCGGCGCTTCGGACGTCTATGTAGTGGACGCTATTCCAGAGCGGCTGAAGCTGGCCGAAGAACTCGGCGCAATGCCTATCAATTTCCTCAGTGAAGATCCAGTGAAGCAGATCATGGAACTTCGAAACAAAAGGCGGCTGGACAATGCATACCGGGATGAGCACGTCATGGATGGGGTCATGTGCGGTATCGACGCAATTGGATTTCAGGCGCGTTCACAATCTGATTACAACAAAGAAGACCCGAACTGGGTGATCTCGTCGCTTGCTGAGCTGGTCAACCCAACAGGCCGCATTGCGGTCGTTGGCGTGTTCCCGCCCAAAGACCCGGACGGCATCGATCCGAACGAACGTAAAGGCGAGCTGACTGTGCCGTGGGGCAAGCTGTTCAACAAGGGCATTACGCTCGGACTAGGCCGCGATCAGGACGAGCGCTACAACCTGATGCTGCGCAACATGATCGTAGACGGCACGGCCAAGCCCAGTAAAATTGTGTCGCACCGCATCCCGCTGTCGGAGGCACCCGACGCTTTCATCAAGTTTGATAAGCGAGCGGACGGCTACATCAAAGTGGTTCTCGATCCGACCAGTTGAGCCTAACAACGGGACCTATGAGAGCAGCTTGCGGAGGATGAACCAGCTTATAGAGGTGATTCGATAAAGAGACGACGATAGATCAGCGCTTAGAATTGTCAATGCGTTTGTCTACCGTTCCATTTGACAGCGATATCGACGCTGCATCAACATGCCCCCTGAAAACGGCAAACACCGGAATACCGACTCGATGTCGACATCTTGCAAGATCTCCGATAGCTAAACATAATCTTGTTGATTCAGATGTGCTACTGCTATCTCTTTGTCAATCGATCTTCAATGATTGAGATCCGCCTATCCAGATCATGATTAGAACCGATCAGCATCCGGATAGAGGTATCAAGCTGTTCTGTCTTACTCTCGATCTTTGCCAGGCGTTCGGTGATCCGTTTATCGAGCTGCTCGAATGTTTTACCCATCCAGACAACATTGGCGACCAGGCCAGAAACACCGACAATTACAGCTCCGGCCGCACTTACGATTGCGATCACGATGGATTGATCCATGAGTTTAGATTATCCTTGAACACGCTGCAGCAGTTCCCTAAAGCGGCATCAATAGGCCCGGCTCGTAGAAACTCAGTGAATTATCACCTTGTCGCACGAGTCTTACCTTGCTCATGTGATGCACCCGCTCAGGCAACACCATCTTCGACGGATGCTGCACAATCACCAACGGCACGGGTGCTGCACCTAAGATCGCCATACAATCGGTGTACTCGCCCACGCGTTCATACGGCGGATCGAGAAATACGACATCCGGCTTTCGCGCAGCTAGCACGTCCGCCAACTCTTTCGTGACACTCCCGCGCAGCAATGTTGTCTCGTCTTCGATTCCCAGCGTTCGCACGTTGTCTTTGATCACTGCCGCAGCCTGCCCGTTCTTCTCGATCAGCACTGCATGTCTGGCACCGCGGCTGACCGCCTCAATCCCGACAGCACCGCTTCCTGCATACGCATCGATGAACAGAGTCCCCGCCAGGCGCGGCATGAGAATGCTGAAGAGCGTCTCCCGCAGTCGATCCGGTGTTGGCCGCACCTGCAAGCTGTCCACAGTTTTCAGCTTGCGGCTCCGAAAACGCCCAGCGATCACCCGCATCGTTTAGCCGACCTGCACCAGCCCGTAGCGCCGCTGCCAGTGCTCCTGAATGTAGCGAACCGCATCGCGCAGTTCCGCGTTACTACCGTCGCGCTTCAGCAGGGCATGCGCTTCATCTCGCGCCTGACAGAGAATTTCATTGTCACGCAAAATGTCTCCCAGGCGCAGCCCGGGCACGCCCGACTGCTTAGTACCAAAGAATTCGCCCGGTCCGCGCAGCTTCATATCCATCTCCGCGATGTAAAAGCCATCGTTCGACTCCACCAAAGTACGAATGCGCTCCCGAGCCGTATCGTTCATCTTGCCCGTCACTAGAATGCAATAGCTTTGATGCTTGCCCCGGCCGACGCGTCCCCGCAGCTGATGAATCTGCGCCAGCCCGAAACGTTCAGCTTGTTCAATCACCATCACCGTCGCGTTTGGCACATCAACCCCCACTTCGATCACGGTCGTTGAAACCAGAATCTGCGTCTGCCCCGATTGAAAGCGAGCCATGGCTGCTTCTTTATCGTCCGGCGTCATGCGGCCGTGCAGCAGGTCAACGCTCAGGTTCGGAAACACCGTCGTCGAAAGATGATGATGCATCTGCTCGGCGGCCTTTGCTGCAACAGTCTCAGACTCTTCCACTACCGGGTAAACGACGTATGCCTGCCGTCCAAGACTCACCTGTTGCGCGACAAAGCTATAAACGCTCTCCACTGCGCTTTCATTTACCTGTCGCGTTGTAATCGGTTTGCGACCAGGTGGCAGTTCATCGATGGTTGAGACGTCTAGATCGCCGTAGATGGTCAGGGCCAGGGTACGCGGGATTGGCGTCGCTGTCATTACCAGGACATCGGCCTGCCCATCCTGGCCTTTCTGAAACAGCTCCCAACGCTGGCGGACCCCGAAGCGGTGCTGCTCGTCCACAATCGCCAAGCCCAGTCGATGAAAAGCAACATCCTCCTGCAGAAGCGCATGCGTCCCAACCACGACATGAACGTCTCCAGCAGCCATCTTCCGCTTCACGCTTGCTTTATCTCGCGTCCCCACGGAGCCTGTGAGAGCCGCAATGCGATACCCCACCTTGCCTAACAGTCTGTTGAAGTAAAGGCGATGCTGCGCGGCAAGTATTTC
>CALMAV010000226.1:11568-15891 GCA_937859895.1 uncultured Bryobacterales bacterium
ATTCTCAATAGCGATGATCGCGGCCTGTGCAGCCACCATGGTCTTGCCGCTGCCGACATCGCCCTGCAGCAAGCGATTCATTGGATGCGGCCGTTTCATATCGTCCGCAATTTCCTGCATTACCTTGCGCTGTGCGCCTGTCGGTTTAAAGGGCAGCATCTGCTTGATCTTTTCGCGAACCGGCTCATTCACCAGAAATGGGATGCCGCGCACCACCCTCGCCTTCGACTTCTTAAGCGCCAAGCCGCATTCCAGCCAGAAAAACTCATCAAAGATCAAACGCACTTGAGCAGGCGAACGAAACTTATTCAACAGCCGCAGATCTGTTCCGCTTTTGGGGAAGTGTACCTGCTCCAACGCTCTAGCCAGATCCGGCAGCCCGACGCGCTCTTTGACGCTCTTAGGCAGTTCATCGGCCGGCATGGCAGCGTCTCTCAAAACCGAGTGGATCAGCCGCCGAAACGTTCGTGTATTTACTTTACTGGCTGCTTCGTACACAGGAACAATGCGGCCCGAGTGCAGAGTCTCCTCTTCATCGTCCTCGTCCGATAAGATCTCGATCTCCGGCTGCACCATTAACCGGTCTCCCCCCGAACGATCCAGCTCCACTTTGCCGAACAAAGCCACTCGCGTTTGCTTCTGTAGGCTGTCTCCGTAGCGCTCGCCATGGAACCATCGCGCCTGCAACTCTGCTCCCGAGCCGTCGCTGAACACCACTTGGAGCAAGCCTTGGTTTCGCGTTCGTAGACGAGACAATTTGGTCTCGCAGACGCGTGCGATCACGGCAGCCTTCTCGCCTGGCGCGAGCTGTGCAATCGTCTTAACATTGCTGCGGTCTTCGTAGCGGAACGGAGCGTAATAGAGGAGATCGGCAACTGTCAGCAGCCGCTTGGCCGCCAGCATCTTGCCTCGCGCCGGACCGATTCCTTTGACGAACTGCAGAGGTGTGGAAAGGTCCAACTCTCTAGACTAAAGCAGGCTTTTCAACCGGGTTGGTTCGAACTTACCACTTGTCAGCCATGGCCGGAATGGGCGGTACTGGCGGCAGCAAGGCCATCCGGCCATTCACTACCTCTCCAGTCATTTTCCGAACCGAAATCCTCCCACGATTCGTCACGAGGCTAACGTCGGGCCCGTCCCCAACCGAGCCTTCCAGCTTCGCCCCGCGGCCATCCGCACGCTGCTGCAGCCCGGACCCAAAATCATTTTCGATTTCCCCGCTCTCGGTGCTGGCCTTCATGGCAAAGCCAGCCCGCTGCGGCAGGGTTAATTCAATATTCCCGGACCCGGTATGGACATTCATTCGCCCCAGAGGCAGCCGTCCCGGACGGAGTTCAATATCCCCTTTGTCAGCGCTGAGATCCAACCCCTCAGTAAAGTTATCGAGAGTTACATCAGTGGTGCGCGTGGTCAGGTGTATAGGTCCAACAACGTTGTTCATGCTGAGGCTCCCTCGCTCCAGCCGGATTTCACCAGGCACTTGCTGCACGCTGAAGTCGGTCCGCAGATTCTCTACCTTCACAGACTTGGCAAGCTCATGGAACGAGACGCTGCCGCCATAACTGCCGCTCATTGTTACCTGGCCGGCAATTTTGGTTAGTTCTACGTCTGTTCCGTGTCCACGTAAGTCCACGGTTCCCCGCATATTGGTGCAGCGAATTAAGTCACTCCGGCGTGTGTCCAGCTTTGCGCCGCCTCCCAGATCCTGCAACCGAATGCCGGCGTTCTCGCTGCTGATATCCACGTCGCCCGTCAGCGAGGAAACATCGAAGTCACCTTTACTGCCGGTAGCTTCCAGGCTTGCACCTTTCGGTACAGAGATATCGAGATTTGTTGTCACTGTCGTCCGTGACTCCGCCCGGTCCTGATGGCAGCGAATCACAATCCTGTCACCCTTCGATACGATTTCAACCGGAGTTTGAGTATTGGCCCGTTCAGCATCGTGATTGTTCATCGACTGGATTGTTTTATGTCCAGCAACGGTCACCAACTCGCCCGCAATTCCAGTAATCTTGGCATCCCCCCGAAAGTTCTCCATCACTACGTGCGGGGCTCGTCCCGCCGTACGCTGGATCGGTTCCACGGAAAACTCATGCTCCTGACCGAAGGCTTGCATGCTTCGGTCAAAGCCTGCCTGCCGCCACCAGGTATCCGGGCGGTGCCACTCAAATGCTGAAAAGCCCAACGCACAGATCAGGACCACCAAAAGCCAGCCGCCTCCGGAAACGCCGTTGGCCGGAAGCGAGTGATTCAGCGAGAACTGAATGCAGACCTCAATAAGGCCAATCACCCCCCAACCGATTAGCAACCACGGCCAGTATTGAACGAACAGATCAAACCAGCGAAGCCCGGGTGACAGAGTTTGTAGGAGGAATACAACTCCGACCAGAATCAGCACCAAAGGTCCCGTTACCGAGCGGTACGGTCTCATCGCGTAAATCCTCCTGCCGGCGGTTGAGGCGGCGGCACGTAGGCGACGGGTGACGCAATACGTTCCAAAAGCTTCAGAATTCCAAGCACAATCAGAATGGACGGCCAAGTGCGCGCAAAGCTGATCACGTTGGCTTGTTGCCAAACGAAGAGCGTGCCAATGGTTATCAGAAGAATGGGTCCGCGAATCGCTCTCACAAACATCCCACGACGATTAATCATGGCGGAACTCCGCCCCGTCGGATGTCAACGGGTGAGAAGAAGTTGAAGTTGGTCCTGGCGGGGGCGGGGAAGCAGGTGATGAATACGGGGGCACGGTAGCCCCGGTCGGTGTGACCCGGGCATACAGCATGTAAGCTCCTATAGCAATCAGCAAAACCGGCCAGAATCGCCCGATTTGGCGAAACTCAATTAAATTCATTGTGTCCAGAAGGAACAGCATTCCTAAGCCGATCAGAACTATGGCCCCTACTGGCGCTCGTCCTGCACCGGGCAGTGCGCCCCGCCCGAAACTCGACCATTCCTCCTGGTAGATGCCCATCTGCCGCTTCTTGGCGGTGTGATACGCCTCGAAAGGCATATAGAAGATAAAAGCAGAGAGCAGAATGCCAAGAAATGGCTGTAAGGCATGATCTTCCATGCTGGCCATCGAGCTGACCAGTAGTCCGAAGATGCCGGCATGAACTAATCCCTTGATGTACTGGCCGTTATAGATTGCCCCAACCCCGGGAATCCAGCCCAAAATAAAGGCCAGTGCAGGATTGCCTTGCACGGAGGAACTGCCCACCGGCGGCACAGAATTGCTCTGGCCTGGTGCGTAAGGGTTCGGGTCGCTCGCGCCTCTCGTCCCATAACTTCCCCCCGCGCTCATCGGAGCATGGTCGACGCAGTACACGGTGCTATCAGCCGGGCGCTGACAAACGGCGCACATCGGCTTACCACAGCTGCGGCAGTAGCTGACAGCCGGGATCTCCGGGTGATTGACACAATTCATTTGCTTTCTCCGTTTTTGCCGCCGCTCGATCCTGTCGATGCCGGCTGCTTTTTGATTCGATTCCCTGGAGCTTGCTGCTGTGCGCTTAAAGCCGCTTCTTGCTGCTCCTGTAATGTCCTGATTCGGACCTCAATTTCGTACACCCAACGCAAGTTCTCGTAATACTTCAGCGCTCGGTCTCTGGTCCGGAGAACCTTGTCTTCCGCCGCGCCCCAGATCCGTACCGGATTCATATCGGCTACCTGCAAATGCTGCACTTTAACCCCGGTGCAACGCTCCAACATGGCAAACGAAAGAATCGTCATAGCCATACTCATGACTAGCCGGGGTTGAAGAACCGGCTGTAGCCACTTGGAGAGCCACCGGTTGATAGACCCTTGTTGCTCCCCAGGATCCCGAACCCGGCCCAGCGGCGCCTGATAAGCAATGCGCGTGATTAGATCCGGCGGTGGCTCAACAACGCGTGCCTGCCCCAAAATCTGAACCGCGCCCCTCACATCCTGAGCGAACGACCGGCAACTCTCACACTCAGCCAGATGCTCTTGCAGGCGCAACCGCTCGTCCGCGGCAAGGGTGCCATCCAGGTAGTCGGTAATCAGGATTTCTAACTCAGTGCACGTCATCCAGGCTCAGACACTTACATTGTTCCGTTTAAGTACACGGGCCAATTCCGCCCGCCCACGACTCAACCGGGACTTTACCGTACCTTCCGGCACGTCCAACACTCGCGCAATCTCGCGGTACTCCATATCCTGCAAGTCGCGCAAAATTACCGCCTCCCGCAGTTCTGGGGACAGCTTCTGCAAAGCAGCCTGCAACAGTTCGCCGGCTTGGTTCCCCAAGGCCAGTCCATCTGTCCGGCTCGACTGAGCGCCACGGGATTCCAGCACGGCTAGCTT
>CALMAV010000227.1 GCA_937859895.1 uncultured Bryobacterales bacterium
CGCATAGGTGTATCGGAGGCCCACGCCGTTCATCGTCTCCGGCATGCTGGAAAGGTTTGCATCCCGACCGTTCACCGTCAGTACGCCATATCGTTTCGGCTTCGCTTGACCGAATAAAGAGAAGCTCGGCTGATACTGCACCCGGTAATAAGTCAACAGATACGCGCTCTGAATCGGTGCCAGAGACCGGTACCAAATCCCGAACGTCGCAACTCCCGAGAGCAGAATGAAGACCGCCGCGAGGCCAAGACCTAGTGCTTTCGAGGGGGGGCGATTCGTATTCATAGACCCCCTTTCGCCTGGCTCAACTGCGCCCAGCGATCGGTCAATTTTTCGGCGGAAGCGAGCGCTCTTTGCTCTATTTCCGCTCGTAGTTTCGGGTCGCTCAGGTCCAGTTGGTCGAACAAAGCCAGCGACGTGAGACGGGAAATTTCGCTCGCCATGGCTAGAAAAACGAACCGCTGCCGCTCGATGCCGGTTGGCCAAATCGCCGCAAGAACCACGTCCCGGCACCACTTTCCGAGCGGCAAGTCGGCCTGTTTAGCCCTTTCCTCTAGCGCCTTTTTCTCCTCAGGCGTGACCCGAAAGTTGAAATGCTCCGTGTAGATGCTGGTTTCTCGGTCTTCCATCACAAATCTCTTTTCCCTTCTGAAATCAACGAGATGACAAAACGTAATACCGCGCATACAATTCGTAATACCTGAAAAGTAACTGGTGCAAACAAACGGCTTAGCGGGGCTCGATTTGCAGGAACCTAGGAGGCGTCTAGTATTGTGTTAAGTACAAAAGGTGCGAAGCGCCGTCTCCCCTGGTGAAGAAAACGCTCCGGAAACACACGGCAATTGTGTGGTCTGACACATTTGAGTCACAAGTTAAATTGCTGACCGTGCGTTGAAGTAACTCAGAAAGAAACTCCGAAGTCTTGTTGAACTTCGGGAGATTCCACTGCTAATTGCTGCGCATGCTGGGGCTGAATAAATACGGCTTGCTGTGGTTGAGGAATCGTCCACGCTTGCGCAACTTCTCGCGTACTTGTCGCTCGACTTGCTTGGGCCAACTGTTCAACTGCAACGTCAAGGTATTCATAGCGGTTCCCTGAAACTTCCATGCCCCGTGAGGCCTGCATATCCTCTGCCTGCTCGCGTTGAAACGCAGCGATATCTTCCGCTCTGTCACTAAAAAGCTCGTGAGCCCAACCGTGAACACTGCGAGAAAACTGAGGCACATCGGCAACATCGACAAGGTAGTCTGGCGTGACTCCATGCTCCTCTGCGAGTCTGCGAAGATCACCGGCAACCTCATTCAGGTCACCAATGCGAAGGGTATATTGTTGGTCAATCTGGTCTGGGGATAAGGCAAAATGCTCGGCTCCATGCAGCCAGCGACTCGCCAGCTCCTGCTCCCATTCCGAGGCCATCGTGGATCGCTGATTGAGGACTCCTTCAGACAATTCTTTGATGGTTTCGCCAACCCCCATCTTGAAACCTTCGTTGATCTTTGCCTGCACCCGTTCGTTATCCATCTGTATGTCTTGTGCGGTTTTCTCTGGAACTGGCATCACCATCTCGTTCCGAAACACATTGCGAATACGCTCAGGGAGCGACGCCATTACAGTTCCCCCTTTCGAACTTTCGGGCCGCGCTTGGCCTTGCTCTGCTCGCTGCCCGTCATCAACTTTTCCTTGTTCTCGGCCTTCCAAGTCTGGAAAACTTTGTCAGCGAATAATTGTCGAAGTGCCTGGCTGACGACATAGGCTTCGCTTGATTCAATCGCGATTCCATAAAGCCGGAGATCTTCGAGTTCATCAGCGCGAAGCTTACATTTAAAATCCAGCAGCGGAGTTGTATCTTCGGGTTTAATCAATGGCATGAGAGTTCCTTTCGTTATCGGTTGGCAGACGGGCTTGCTGAGAAGCTTCGCTCGTCGCTGATCTGGGTAAGGGCAATGACCAGCGGGTTGAGCCGCATCACCGTGTCAATGTCCAGGCCTGCACGTTTCCTCAGCCGCTCGATCTCCTGTTCATCGGGATTTGCTGAGAATTGAATGGTGACGAGAAATGATTTCTTCGCCGTAATAACCTGAGGCTGCGAGTAATAAACGCGGTCGAAGTAAATATCCGCTTCATACGGTTTCTTGTCCAAGTTGCGAAAAACGACATTGGTCACAAACGCCTTGAACTCTGGTTCGTTGCTGCTCATGAACGCTGCAATCTCGTGCTCGCGCGACTCGCGCCCGCTGTAAACCGAATACAAATCGGAGCCGAGAAAAACTAAGCTCTTCGGCCAAGCGGTTGTGGCGATCTCGCCATTCAGTGGGTTGCGCAAGCGGGAGTAGAATCCTTCTGCCCAGAGGGTGAGGAACGTCCGGAGAGCCGCTTCTGTTTCCGGCTTATGGAGCGTGAAGCCTGATAACTTCATGAGGAAGCTTTCGACCTGGCCGGCCTGATTGATGCTGAGGACTCGCACGGGCCGGGTCTGGAAGTAGTAAACGAGCCCGACGAGTCCGATCACGGTAACGAGAGCCAAACTTGTCATTGCGACTAGCGCTGCAGTGAGTCGTTTGTTCGTTCTTACGATTGGATCGACGGGTCCAAAGAGTTCCCGATCAATCTCGGAAAGCGGTTCGGGGTCTGGGTAGGATCGGTCTTCGAATTGTGTCTGATGTTTGTTCATAAAAGAGCTACTTCCCGGCAATCATTTTGACTGCGCCACGCAAAGAACTGCCCATCCCTGCAGCGGCGGAAGATGCGGAAGAACCCGTGCCACCGAACAATTCGGCATTGAAGGACCCGAGCTTGATACCGGTCCAAATGAATCCTCCAACGAGGGCTGGAAGAACTGCGAAGAGTGCTAAGAAGTGAGCGTTGGAGTAGTTGTTACCCACCGTATTTTGGAAAGCAGTCATGAAGAAAAATGTCCAAACGTAGGTGAAGGCGGCGATACTCACACCCATGAAGGAAAGGGAGACAGTCAGGCCCACCCAGTTGAAGAACCACTTGCCGAAATGAACCAGTAGGAGGAACGGGCCGGCCAGTGGACCAAACAACGCAAGCACTCCCAGAAGGAAGTAATTGGAAGAGTTCAAAGCGAACAAGACCATTGCGATCAGCGCCATCAGTCCGAGAGTGACGAAGTACGAAACAATGTCAATGACGTTGTAGATATTGGGCTTTTGCACACCGTCCTGAATCGCCTGAATCTTGATAAATAGTGGATCAAGCTGACCTTGAGTGACGATCTCGGAGAGCCCGTGCGAGATGATCATTGGCAATTGATGAAAGGTTGTATAGCCACTTAGAAAGATCGAAACAAAGAAGATTCGACCGAGCAACATGGTGAAGCCTTCCCAATCAAAAATCCCGCCGCGCCGGTTGCTGACGGCAGTCTTGACGAGAAAGTACGTCACAGCGAAGCCTGAGAAGAGCAAAAATTCTAACCACCCAACTCTGAGGAAAAGGGCGGATTTGGTTGTGACCAATTGGGTGACGGTCTGATCGATCCAGCCAAGAGCATCCACAAACGCAGACGATGGAGAGGCCGGGGCTTGCGCAAAGCAGGCAACAGGAACAAGCAGCAGAAATAAGAGTTTCTTCATCGCGACGCTCAGTAGGGCTTGTGGTTCTTGATGGCCTGCTCCATCTGAATCGGGCCGATTCTCTTCTGCTCTTCGCGCACTTGGTCCCAACGCTCCTTGTCGAGTCGGAGGAGCTCGGCCTTCCGTTGTTCCTCACGGGCGGCCGCCCTTTGTTGCTGCGTCAAGATACCGAGGATTGAAGCAAGCAGTGCGGCAATGACCAGCAATGCTTTTGTGTTGAGTAGCTGCATAAGGATGATCCCTTGCTCCGAATTAATAAGGCTGCTGATTGTGGATGGTTTGCTCCATGCCGCCGAGGGCATGAGGCTGCGTTGCTTGGTAATCCGCCACTTCTTGCCAACGGTTTAGGTCCTGCACCGTCAGGTTCCGGTCTCGCATGTTCTGCAGTGTTAATTGCTGGGCGAGGATGCTGTTGACCGCGAGATTGGCTTTGCCTTGCTCATACATCTGCACCATGCCGAGGTTCGTCAGGTTCTGCTGAGCGGCGGCCGTGTTGTAAGCCGGATTGGTGTCATAGATTGACCGTTCCCAAATAGCAACTGGAGTTTGATTCGCGCTCTGCTGAAGGACCTGCGAGACCGTTGCCATTGTATTTTGCGAAGTAGAATCGATGACCGAGACCAGTGCTAGGTCTGCTAAGTGAGTACTCTTGCCAAGTTGCTCGCTGGAAAGGAAGCTGGTGTTGGAGGAGAGGGGCAGCGTCGCATTGCCGTAGGCTTGCGGGATGCCGCTGCCAGTATTCATGGCTGAGTTCCAGCCATTCAGTTCGCCGTAGCGGTTTGCTGCGTTCGAACCAAAAAGCGCCATGCCAGCCGCCTGGTACGTGTTCTTGTTGGTGAGCGCAACCAGATTCTGTTTTGTAACCGTGTACATCTGAACGGCGTTCTGGTACATCTGCCGCAATTGCGCAATGGTCTGCACTTCTTGGCTAATCGATCCCCAGTCCACCACGGAGAATTGCGCCCGTGCTGGAAGTGAGGCGAGCACGAGAACCAAGATCAAGCCGACGGGAACCGCCGCCCGCTTCAACCAGCGTTTTCCTTTCGGTAATTGCTGGTAGAGCGTCAGAGCTGCTGTACTCAGGACGAACCCTTTGCAGTAGCCATTCACGAAACTACCGACGATGAGCCCGAGGATGCCGAGTGTGTATGCGCTCGGCCGGGAACTAAGGAGGAGGAGAGTCTTGAGAATCATTTGAGTTCATTTCCTTTCTGAAAAAACGAGTAGAGACAAGCGAGAAACAAAGCGGTTCCCAACGGAAGGAGCATGCCGTAGAGG
>CALMAV010000228.1:0-354 GCA_937859895.1 uncultured Bryobacterales bacterium
CGATTTATGCGAATCGCTTCTCCGGTTCGGAAGCCTATCGCGATCAAGTCTGGAAGATTCTGACGAAGGACTTCTTCTCTCGGTGGATCCTCCCTAGTCACTCTGTCTTGGATCTTGGTTGCGGGTACGGGGAGTTCATCAACAATGTTCGGGCTGCGCAGAAGTTCGGGATGGATTTGAATCCGACCTCGAAAACAAGATTAGCTCCGAACGTGACGCTATTTGAGCAGGATTGCAGCGCTCGTTGGCCTTTGCCGGACAACTCGCTCGATATTGTTTTCACCAGCAACTTCTTTGAGCATCTGCCGACCAAGGCATCTTTGCAAGCGACTCTTTCTGAGGTTCTGCGTTGCC
>CALMAV010000228.1:364-6644 GCA_937859895.1 uncultured Bryobacterales bacterium
ATGTTAAGTACATCAGCGGCAAGTATTGGGACTTCTTCGACCACCATATCGCCCTGACTGAACTCTCGCTGGGCGAAGTGATGCGTATGACTGGACTTCACGTTGACGAGCAGATTCCTCGCTTTCTTCCCTACTCCATGTCGCAGGGCTCGCAGCCTCCCTTATGGACTTTGCGAGCGTACCTGCGTTTACCTAAAGCGTGGCCACTGTTTGGTCGGCAGTTCCTGGTTATTGGGTCCAAGCCCTAAGCCCTTAAGGCGCGAAGTAGCCGAAGAAGTCCAGGAGAAGATCCGTACGCGAGCGCGGCAAGTTGCCGGAACCAAAAGCCGCATTAACCAAGCCGCTAGCGTTCGGAACTATTGCCAAATTGGAAGTAACCGCCCCATCATAGGCGTTCAGAGTCGATTCTGACGGGGTAAAGCCAAGGACGCCCTGCGGAGGATCAGACCACAAGGTAAGGTAGGGAACCGGTGATGCCGGTATGACCGTCGCGTTCAGCACAAAGGCTTGAGCAACTTGGGGAACTGAGCAGCTTGACCGGACATCCACGAGTTCCTTGAGGAACACACTACCGGAACTGCTCGCCCTGCTGTCATAGGCGCGGCAGGGCGGAACGGTATAAAGTGCCAGTCCGCCCGAGGTAGGTGGAGCATAATACCCGCTTACGTCGATGACGAGATTTGCTGGGCCCGTGCTATACACCGAGATGTTCCCGCTCGTACCCGACCGGACGATTGCCGCATTGGCAGTAACGGTTCCGGTAGTTGCATTCAAGGTGGACACAACGGGCTGAGCTTGTCCGGTCGGCCATGCAGTGAGATAACTAATAGAGGCCGTTGCAGGGATGGCCGTTACGTTCAACGAATACGCTTGCGCTTCAGCCGGTAACCCGCACGTGCCGGACAGCAACGGGAAGTTGCGGCTTAGTCCTGCCGGGAGAGCAGGAGGCCCGAGGTTTGCCGAAAAAGAAGGATCCCGCGTATCAACGACGCGACAGGGCGAAACGGGGAAGTAGGCAAGGGCAGTTCGATTCGCTTGAGCGGGAACGTAGTAGCCATTGAGATCTAAAATGAGGTCAGTATCGTCGCTGGCATACACGCTGATCGCACGATTTGTATCGGCGAGAGAAGCCGGAATGATCGCCGCATTAGCTTTCGTTCGCCCGTCATACGAGTTGAGCGTTGATACCCTCGGCTGGGTGCTGTTTGCAGGGTACGCCGTAAGCCAGCGAAGCTTACCGTGCGGCACTACAGTAACGTTCAGTGAGTAAGCCTGCACGTCAGCGTTCGCAGGAATCAAGCCAGGGCAGGCGGAGCTACTCCGGATTGCGAAATCACGAGAGGTACTCCCGCTTAGAAATGGTGCGCCGAAAGGACCGGCCCCCAACCTTGTATCAACCACTCGGCACGGCGTCACAGGTACGAAGTACAAGCCATTTGACTCTGAACTAACCGCGATAGGCTGCTGGGTGATCCCTTGTGGATCCTGCGCTGGGTTGCGATTGAGTGTATTGCTCAGAACGGTGACGGTTCCTGAGGTCGCAAAATTGGTTGCTGGAGTTACAGAGATAGGCAGAGTACATGACTGTCCCGCGGCAAGAGGTGAACTGGTTGAGCAGCTACCGCCCTGGCTCGGTGCCACAGTAGCTGAGTAGCTGACCGCGGCTAACTGGAGAGGCTGATTTCCTATGTTGGAAATAGTCACTTCGGCCGTAGAGGCGGATGGTGGCGTTGTCTGAGGCAGAGTAACAATGGCTGGAGTTGCTGTCACCTGCCGGAGAGTGGCATTCCCGGTGTCCACGAAGCTTAGCCGTCCCACTGCATCGACGGCTAAAGCACCAGGTGCGCTAAGCCTTGCCTGATTAGCCGCTCCGTTATCCCCCGAGTAACCGGCAACACCGGAACCGACGATCGTGGTGATGACATGGCTTGAATCTCCAGACACTTTGCGTATAACATGATTGCCGGTATCCGAGATGTAAAGGCTTCCGGCCGCATCAACCGCCAGGGCAGAAGGAGCATTTAGCGTCGCGCCCAACGCTGGTCCACCGTCCCCGGTATAGGCACCGATCGTACCCACTTGTCCGGCTACTGTCGTAACAATGCCTCCGCTCACTTTGCGAATGACATTATTCCCAGCGTCCGCAATATACAGATTGTCGTTTGCGTCCAAGGCAAGACCAAGCGGGTGGTTTAAGAGGGCTGCCGTAGCCGCTCCGCCGTCACCGAAGTAACCTCCGGGGCCGTACGTTCCCGCAAAACGCCTGATAATGCCCGTTGTGCCTGAGATGACTCTGACCACTGAGTTCACCGTATCGGAAACGTAGATGTCTCCCGATGAGCTGACCGCCATGTAGCTGGGAGCTTCTAAACTGGCATTGATTGCCAGGCCACCATCCCCTCCCCCTCCAACTGTTCCGTTTCCGGCAACCGTTTCGATCATTGGCTCCAGCGCCAGACCGGTACTGAAGATCTTACGAATGCGGTTGTTTCCTGTATCTGCCACCAAAGTATTGCCAAGCAAGTCGAGGGTTAGTCCGGTCGGATTATTAAATCGCGCGGCAGTAGTAAATGTGCCATCGCCTGCAAACCCTGCTGATCGATCTGGCGCTCCATAGTAGACGCCGTTCGGAAGGAGGACAACGCGATTGCTGGCCGGATCGGTAACAGCAAAAGAAGGTGGCCTGTTCCCAAGGTATTGATAAATGAAGCCGCCAATCGTTCTGAGAGTGCCATTCGCTAGCGTACGATTGATCTCAGTCGTAATCAGGCCGGGGCTGAAGGCGATCTCGGGACCTAGCCCGATTCCCTTCACCGGCACCGCCGGACCAAATGAGTTCGGGAACCTGACAAAGGTATATCCGACCGTACCCTGATTCAGACCGGGGAATGCTGGACTAAAGGTAACAGGAACCGAGCACGTTGCACTCGTACAGACAGAGGTTCCGAAGAAGCTTCCCTGATACTGAGGACCAATCTGAAAGAACTCACCCTGTAAACCGAATGGATAACGAAAGCTAATGGTCTGAGCAGCGGAACTTGAGCCTAGCGCGACAGATCCAAAATCGACAGATGCGGGCGTTGTTTGAGCAAACAACACAGCAGGTAGGAAAAAAGTAGTTGCCACAACGGGCAGCGCACAAAACCACCGGCACAGCAACGGTTTACGAAGTGCAAGAAACATGGGATACACCTCACTTATGAGCCGCAGGCTAATCTGTTAAGTGAACCTGCTAAGGGCAAGAACACAAAACAACGCGGGGCAAAAGCCGTCGGCTTACCTTAAATAACATAACGATCTTTTTCGACGAAGGGAATGGTTAGGCTCGTCGCAGTAAGGACGGACCGGATATGCGAAGTCATATCATCTGGTCCTTCCGAGGTCTGGCTGAAGTGCTCCGTATCGTCGGGTACAAGACGTCCAAAAAGTCTCGCATGTCTAGCGTGACGTCCGGATCGGCGTTCTCTTGAATGATCAACGAGCACGAGGTGTGTTTAACAAAGGCAGTGAACAGACGCACTCCAGAAACGTAATCTGTCTTTGAACGTGATTGGCTCAGCTGACAACCCAGAAACGGAGCGCTGTCCCTTCGGCTGAAGGTTAGGCGCTCGAATCTGTCGCTTTTTCGACTAAGTAATCTTTCGGAAAAAATGGGCGGTCTTCTTACCGCCTTCCTCAGCGTAATAGACAGTTACTTTGGCTGATTTATCTGCGCCTTTATCGAGATCCTTGCCGGTATCGCGAACAGCGTGCTCGGACATATGGAAAGTCTGATCAGCACCGTCGGCAGTCTTGATCGTGAGCGTCTTTGCTTTCCGATCTAAGTGGGAAACAGTGCCTTCTGTGCTCTTTAGCCCATCTTTTCCGAGAGAATCAAACTCTGTTGCAACATCTTTCGTGCCCTTCTTTGTGTAATGAACAGCCACGTCAGCACCGTCCGTTAGTCCACCTACAGCTTCTCCGCCATCGTGCTTGGCATCGGTTGCTCCTCGGACCACTGTTTGATCGGTGTAGTGAAAGGTGCGCTCGGCGCCGCCAGTGGTCGCCACTACGGCCGTTTTCGCTCCTTTGTCAACCTTTTTGACTGTTCCTTCAATGGAATCAGCAACGTCTGCAGCCATAGCTGTCCCTGCCGCTACGACGGTGGCCGCTATGAGGGTCTTAGTTCTTTTCATAATGTTCCTAACTTGAGAGTTCGTTGATCCTGGCAAGCAAGATGTCCAGCCATCCGGCCCATGTAACTTGGGCCAAGGAGCATCTCTACTGGGGATAGTATCAGGACTACATCAATCTAAGTTAAGAGCCGCGAATTTCGAACGATACACTGTAACTCGGTTCATCCATGATTCGACCTACCTCATCCTTTGGAATGCTACTCCTGTTAGCCGTGCCGCTTTTGTCGCAGGAGTGGCAGCCAGTTCCCATCACCCTCACCACTCCCTGGACATCGCAGGTTCGCGCTGATAAGGTTCTGCCGGAATACCCGCGGCCTCAGTTGGTTCGTAAACAATGGATCAATCTAAACGGACTTTGGGACTATGCCGTCCTGCCCAGAGAACAGGAGCATCCCGGACACTTCAAAGGAAAAATTCTGGTTCCGTTTCCGCTGGAGTCCAGCCTCTCTGGCGTGAAGGAGGCGCTAACACCCCAACAGCGGCTCTGGTATCAGCGCACGTTCGCGTTTCCAAAGCTCGGGAAAAAGCATCTGCTGCTTCACTTCGGTGCGGTCGATTGGAGAACAGAGGTTTTCGTCAACGGCAGCAAGGTAGGCGAACACGAGGGCGGGTATGATCCGTTTACTTTCGACATTACGCCGCAGTTAAGGAAGGCTAGCCGTACGCAGGAACTGACCGTGGTTGTTTCGGACCCTACCGACACTGCTCTGCACCCGCGTGGGAAACAGATACTCGATCCGAAGAGCATCTGGTACACGGCCGTGTCCGGTATTTGGCAGACGGTCTGGCTCGAGCCGGTGCCCGAGGTGTACATCAGTAACATCTCGCTTGTTCCCGACTTGGATGGAAAGCAATTACGGCTTACCGCCACCGTTTCGGGCGCTACTTCATTCAAGGCCACAGCTAGCCTGAAGGGTAAGCGCGTCGGCACTGCCGCGGGACAAAGTGGACAGGCCACCACCATTCCGCTTGATCAAATTCAACCGTGGTCACCGGATTCGCCAACCCTTTACGACCTGAAGATCAAACTCCACGGCGGCGATGTTGTGCAGAGCTATTTCGGCATGCGCAAAATCGAAGTCGGGAAAGACCAGGCAGGGTACAACCGACTTGTGCTCAACGGCAAGCCGGTGTTTCAGATCGGCCCACTCGACCAGGGCTGGTGGCCAGACGGACTTTATACGCCCGCTACCGATGCGGCCATTCAGTTCGACATTGAGACTCTCAAGAAGTTCGGCTTCAATATGTTGCGCAAGCACGTAAAGGTGGAGTCGGCCCGTTACTACTATTGGTGCGACAAACTCGGCCTTATGGTTTGGCAGGATGTTCCGAGTGCTATGACGGAGTCAACACCGGGCGTCAAAAGAGGCGCACCCGATGATGCAACCTTTCCACCTGCTGATGCCGCGAACTTCGAGCGTGAACTTAAGGCCGAGATCGAAAACTTAAAGAACGTTCCGAGCATTGTTGTCTGGGTACCGTTTAACGAGGGTTGGGGAGAGCACAATACGAATGAAATTTTGAAGATGGTGAAGGCGCTTGATCCGTCACGGTTAGTAGACGGCCCGAGCGGCTGGGAAGACCGCGGCTTCGGCGACATGAAGGATATGCACAACTACCCGGGCCCTGACATGTTCCCGGTGATGGCTGATCGGGTATCGGTACTCGGAGAGTTCGGCGGTCTTGGTTATCCCATCGAGGGACACCTCTGGTGGAATAAACGCAACTGGGGCTACCGCACATACCAATCGCAGGCCGAGCTGCAGAACGCATACGAGGACGTTATCGGCAAGCTCGCTCCTCTTGTCAAGTCAGGGCTCTCGGCCGCTGTGTACACCCAAACCACTGACGTAGAGGGCGAAGTAAACGGCCTGATGACTTACGACCGGAAAGTTATTAAGGTGGACCCTGCGAAGGTGGAGAAGCTGCATAGGTCTCTCGTCGATTCAATCCATTGACTTAACTAGTCGTTATCGCCTGCATCCGCACTGAGTTGCTCAACTGTGGGCGAACAGAGAGTTCAACATGTTAGCCAGGCGCAAACCCGCGAGTGCAAGACGGCGGTCAACCACTGTGATTTCGTGGTCGAAGTAGACTTGGTCGGC
>CALMAV010000228.1:6654-13169 GCA_937859895.1 uncultured Bryobacterales bacterium
CGTCCTCCAGGTAAGCGCCTGCGGCGGCTAAGTGTGATTCGTTGGCCCAGTCGCGCGGCGTTCCTTCAGGAATCGAATCCAAGTGGTCTCGGGCAATCAGTAGCTCGATGCGATGAGCGTAGGCCTGCTCGTTCGGTTCAGCGTGCTCAATCAAACCGGTGTCCCAGAGGCCATGCAGGTTGCAGGGATGATCGGTCCCGCAGTTTGGGTTTCCGAACTGAGTGATGTGATTATCGTTTCCGCCGCGACCTTCTGCCAGGGCATGCATGGGCTGATGAAGATCGCTGACGAAGTGAATCAAATACTTCAAAGCATCGGCACGGGCGGCTTTGGGCTGCGAAGGGTCACGGATAATGCGCGCAAACATGTCGATACGGTCGACAGCACAGTTGTGGTGATCAGTATTCCCTGCGGCTTCCGGATGCGCGGTGTCAGGTTGGAAGCAGTCGCGCTCTTCAAAGAACGGCGCAGTCAATGGGATGTCAACGTAGTGCCAGCCCCCAGTTTCCGGATGGTCTTTGCGAATCTCATCAGGCCAGGTAGACGCTTCGACAATGGTCTGTGCGCCAAGCAGCGCCGTGATCTGTGCCTTGGCTGAATCGGATAGACGGCTCTGCGCAATCAGGGCGATAATGTGATGGCCTTCGCGTCCCCAGGCAAAGCCCTGTGTGGGAAGTGAGACGAGAAGCAGAACGGTGGAGAGAGTCTTGAGCATGGTCAGAAGGAAAAGCCGGTGAGAGCCGGGGTTATTGCCCCGGCTCATTTCAAAGCAGGGGATCTAAAAATCAATGCGGATGCTGGCCTGGGCGCGGCGAGCGTTGGTGCCATCGGGAAAACCGGAGGAAGCGTTATACAGACCGAAGCCAGTAGCCGGCTGAAAGTTTAAGCCATTCAGGTTGTATTGACGACTAATCAAGCTGGTGTAAGTAATCGTGTTAGTCAAGTTGAATACTTCAAAGTTCAAAGTGACACGATAACGTTCAGAGAATGGCAGGATCTTAGTCAGACGAACGTCCGTGCGATAGGAATTTGGGAGGCGGAGTGAATTCGGTGCAAGGAACGGCACACGACTGGAGCCACCAAACCCGTTGGGTGCGCTGCTTGGATAGGCAAGTTGCTGACCACGCAAACCCGCTTGGGCTAACTGCGCAGCGCTTAGCGCACCGGTGACCGACACCGTCGGAGTTGTGGGCTGTCCTGTAGCAATGGTCGTGATGTCGGAAAGCTGCCAGTTGTTAATCAAGAAGCGAGAGATAACGTCACTTCGGCTGGTGAAGGTAGGCGAGTAAATCCAATTGATCACCAGCCGCTGCCGCTGATCCAGGGCACCGTCGCCGCGGTCTGCGCGGTAGTTGCCGTTATAGAGATTGCTGGGCGCATTACTACCGAAGAATAAATTACTGTTCGCACCGCCGAGGTTGTAATCGATTGCGTGGGACCAGGTATAGGAGAGTGCGCCTTCAAAGCCATAGGAGAGCCGGCGTTGTATCTGAATTGCGAGAGCGTTATAGGAACTCTGGCCACCATTCTCCACCTGTAAAATTCGCGCATAGCGACGATCACGCAGATCGCTAACCAGGTAGACCGGAGATACAAAGGTCCCCACTTGGGCGCCGGCAGCGTTGTTGATGTTGTAAGTAATTGTGTGACTCGGAATAGTGGGCAGATTTAAGTCCCGCACAGAGAGCAGTTGGATGGCGTTGCTCCAGAGATAACTGACGGTGATGCTGGTGTTCTTATTGAGGGCTTGCTGGACGGCGAAGTCAGCCTGCTGGCTATAGGGTGTGCGCAGGTTATTAGCGGCAAAACCAACCGTTGCCGCGCCGGCGCCGGACGCTGGAGGAGCGGGCAGCAGCGTCGGAAATACTGGTCCGGCTGCTGCAATCTGATTGGGAGTGCTGAGAGTGAACGACTGCTGATACAAGTTATTTGTAGTAAACAGAGAATTCGTCATTGCACCTGGATAACGGCCGTAGAAGATTCCGTAACTGGAGCGAATAACCGTTTTGTCATTATTTAAACTCCAGGCATAGCCGATCCTAGGAGCGAAGTTCAGCTTGTCATCCGGGATGCGGCCAGTCTGCGGGTAATCAGGATTAGTCAGTGGTGGCTTTGGAAAGAACGTAGTCTCATACCGGACACCGTAGTACAAAGTCAGATTCGGTCGTATCTTGAATTGATCTTGGGCATACAGGCTTAGCTCGTTGTACTGCGCATCGACAGCACGATTTCCAAAAGCCTGGGAGTAGCTTGTGTAGCGCCGTCCGCCGGCAGTGTTGCCTGAGTAATCAAGTGCGAACGCGTTTGAATTGGTGTAGTTATAACTGCCATTGCCATTGACAAGCTGGTTCGTGTAGTCTTCGGTGTTGAAGTAGTCGACTCCGAACTTCAGGCTGTGCTTACCCACCGTGTAAGAGAGGTTGTCAGCAGCTTCGTAACGGCTCTCGCTGGGTTGAATCCGGGGCAGATAATTCGCTCCGCCGATGCCGACGCCATTCACAGAAACAGTGAGCGGGCCAAAGACGGGATCGAGAAGCTTATTGTTCACCGCATCAAACTGGCGATCTTTGAACCAGCCGAACCGCGCTTCGTTGACGATCGTCGGCGTTGGTGTATACGTCCAGGCTGCGCGACCATAACGCACGTTGACGTCATCGTAGCCATTGCCGTTCAAAGCTGCGCCACTAGTCACCACGGCCTGAGTCTGAATTCCATTCGGCGAGTAAAAGTGTTGATAGTTGAAGTCAAAGGACAGCGAGTTGAGATCATTGAAGCGGTAGTCAATTTTTCCAAGCGCCGTGTCTTGGTCCGCACTGCGAGGAAGAGTTCCGTAGAAGCGCTTCAACGTACCGTTAATTGCAGCACATTGGGCAGCGCTCGCAGCAGGGTTGCCGTTGCTTGGGGTGCCACAGCCAGTAAAGGTTTGAGTGTTACTGTTCACAGCGGATGGGTTAATGATGCTTGAGGTGAGCGGGAATTGCCGGCGCTGCTCCTCCGTATTGATGAAGTAAAACAGCTTGTCTTTAACGATGGGTCCGGACAGGCTGCCGCCGAACTGGTGGCGATATTCGGAAGGATTGACCGTCGAGAATGGATCACGCGCATCCAGTGTTCGGTTCCGGAAGAACCAGAAGGCGCTGCCGTGAAACTCATTAGTGCCGCTGCGCGTAATGGTGTTTATGACCCCGCCCAGTGCCCGGCCATACTCTGCCGTGTAGCCGTCGGTAAGCACTTGAAACTCCTGCACAGCGTCTTGTGAGATTTGCGTCGGAATGCGCGTGCGACCCGCATTCTCGTTGTAGTACGAATCGGTCGTATCGTTCCCGTCGGTTAGAAAGTTGTTGCCCCCCGGAATGCCTCGGAAGCTCAGCAGACCGAATGTGCCATCGGGCACCACGCCCGGGGTTAACAAGGCAAATGAATCGACACGGCGACCATTGATCGGCAAGTTATCGATCTGGTGCTGAGTAATATTCTGTGACACATCAATCTTGTCTTCTACAGCGGGAGCGATGCTTTCCACATTGACCTGTGTACTGGCACTCTGTACAGATAAGTTGACCTTTAGATCAACATTCTGACCCACTAACAATGTGATGTCCTCCTGCTTGAACTCAGCAAATCCAGAGGAGGTGACTGTCACTTGGTAGCCGCTGTTTGGAGGCAAGGTTGGCGCATTGAACACTCCGCCGCCCGTTGTTTTCAGCTCGCGGTGGATACCAAGTTTTTGATTGTCGACAATCACGCGCGCGCCAGGGACAGCAGCGCCGGTCGGATCACTAACCGATCCCGAGATAGCGCCGTTGCCCGCAGATGTTTGCGCCCAAGCAGTCACGGTCGCGACGCACAGACACACGAGTAGTTTATAGTTGCTGCTCATAGAAAAAGATGGAGATCCTGAATGTCAGGCTAGCCGAGAGATGTTACAAATCAGCTTCAATGCTAAGTCAAAATTGTAAGACAAGGTACCTTTGCATACAAATTGAGAAAGCGTTTTGGTTAAGGTGAGGTTGTGAACGTCCAAGAAGTTTGGGATTCCGGAGATGTCGGTATTTTTGCGATTCGAACCCATGCGGCGGGACCGGCCGGCTCGCTTCCTTTGACTTCCGAGATGCTGGCTACCGAACCTTCGGGCAACTTGTTCGGTTGGAGCCAGAATGCGGGTATGGGCTGGGCCCCTGAAGCACTGGGCGGGCAGCAAGTGCTGCTACTAAGTACGCAGGGCGGAATGCGGGCTGATGATGGTTCGCCTATCGCGCTAGGCTACCGCACGGGCCACTGGGAAGTCGGGTTGCTGGTGGCCGAAGCAGCGCGTGAACTGAAACGCCTGGGGGCCATTCCATTCGCTGGTGCGTGTACCGACCCATGCGACGGGCGCTCGCAAGGCACGACAGGCATGTTTGACTCGCTGCCCTATCGGAATGACGCGGCTATTATTTTCCGGCGCTTGATTCGGTCACTGCCGACGCGGACCGGTGTGCTTGGCATTGCGACTTGCGACAAAGGCCTACCGGCGATGATGATGGGGCTTGCGGGAACGCCGAACCTGCCATGCGTGCTGGTGCCGGGCGGAGTCACACTCATGCCCGAAGTTGGTGAAGATGCAGGCAAGGTGCAGACAATTGGGGCACGCTTTGCGCATGGAGTGATTACGCTGGAGGAGGCCGCAGATGCCGGGTGCCGCGCCTGTGCTTCGCCCGGTGGGGGATGTCAATTTCTGGGGACCGCAGCAACAGCCCAGGTAGTGGCCGAAGCGCTTGGACTCACGCTGCCTCACGCTGCCTTAGCGCCATCGGGAGAGCCAGTGTGGCTCGACATGGCTACACGAAGTGCCCGCGCGCTGCTGCGACTCGCTTCAATGCGGATTACTACGAAGGACATTGTGACGCCTTCTGCCATCGATAACGCCATGGTGCTGCACGCCGCTTTTGGTGGCTCGACAAACTTGTTGCTGCATGTTCCGGCCATTGCCCATGCTGCTGGAGTGCCTCGACCGACGGCGGTTGACTGGAGCCGTGTCAATCGAAGCGTTCCGAGGCTAGTGGATGCGCTGCCAAATGGACCACGCAATCATCCGACCGTGCAAGTGTTCTTGGCTGGTGGTGTGCCTGAAGTCATGCTGCATGTCCGCCGTGCCGGGTTGCTGAACCGCCACGCACTCACTGTAAGCGGCGAGACCTTGGATGCAGCACTCGACTGGTGGGAACAATCTGAACGGCGCGCGTACTTCCGGCGCAAGTTGCAGGAATTGGATGGCGTGAACCCGGACGACGTAATCTTCTCGCCGGATCAGGCGCGTCAGCGCGGGCTTACATCCACAGTTTGTTTTCCGTCGGGCAATCTGGCGCCGGAAGGCGCAGTTGTGAAGAGCACCTCGATTGATCCGTCAATGGTGGAGGCCGATGGAGTCTATCGACTCCGGGGACCTGCGCGGGTTTACACAACGGAGCACGATGCCATTGCCGCCATCAAAGACGGGACCGTAAAGAGAGGCGACGTCGTTGTCTTAATATGTCGTGGACCGCTCGGCACCGGCATGGAGGAGATCTATCAAATTACGTCAGCGTTGAAGCATCTGCCCATGGGCAAGTACGTCGCTGTCATTACCGATGCAAGGTTTAGCGGAGTCTCAACCGGTGCCTGTGTCGGGCATGTTTCCCCCGAAGCATTGGCCGGCGGACCCGTTGGAAAATTGCGGGAAGGCGACCTGATTGAGATCGTGATTGACCGCAACAAGCTGGAGGGGCACGTCAACTTCGTAGGCGAAGGGGTAGAGACTTTCGATCCGGAAGAGGGGCATCGCCGGTTACAGTTGCGACCAGCGCGTGAAGATTTGCGACCTGATCCAAATCTTCCAGAAGATACAAGACTGTGGGCGGCACTGCAACAGGCAAGCGGTGGGATCTGGGGTGGTTGCGTCTATGACGCTGAGAGCATTGTCAAAAGAATAGCCATCTAGAACGAACCGGAGGCGCAGCCTTATTTGAAGACAGCAGATTGAGGTTGCTCGATCCAAGTGGACCGCTCTCTCGTCCTTTGAGCAAGCGCCATAGCGCAAAGGAGCAGCCCAACTGCGAAGAGCAGCAGCCCCACAACAGCCCGGGGCGAGGTGAGTGACATTCCAGATAACCAATTGCTACATGCACGCGGAGAGCAGCGCCGAAACCGCAGGCTCCCATGATCCCGATGACTTGGACAAAGCTGCGAGTGATCGAGGCGTTCCGGGCAATAAGAACAATGAGCAGTCCGGCTGAAAGCAGGCCTCTACCAAACCCTGCACGATCGTGAGCAATGACGGGGATCAGCATGGGCGATACCGCCTAGATCTGTGCCCGGCTCATTGCCATGAAGGTCAGATCCTGCGGTACGAAAACGACAGTGGTGCCGACACCAATGATCGTCAGGCCTGCCAAGGTGAGCCCGGCACCACACCCTCCGATGCACAACCTTCCGGACTTGACAAGAAAGCTTTCTCCTTGGAAATTCCTGACCAAGCATCGCGGAAGTGAAGGGTG
>CALMAV010000228.1:13179-15264 GCA_937859895.1 uncultured Bryobacterales bacterium
AGGAACAGTGTCGCGGCCGCATGCCAGATGTCCAGATAACCATAGCCAAGGTAGCTTTCCAAAAGCCGTCCTGAAATTTCTTCGCTATGAAATGCCTTGTCCGCCCACTCTCTTACTGACCACCCATGGCAGCCGACTTCCGTTCTCCGCGCCTCTTCTCAGCCTCAGCCCAGTTTCTCGCGGAATCCCGATGAGCGAGTTCGTGTCCGAAGCCAGCAGCCTGACCGGGTTCCAGAAAGCAGCGATCGTATTGATTGCCCTTGGTCCGGCAGATAGCGCCGCCATTCTGAAACACGTGAGTGAGGACGATGCCGATAAGCTGGCTCGCGCCATTGCCCAGTTGGAATACGTAACGCCCGAAGACGTCACTTGCGCTTTCGAGGAGTTCAATCAGTTTGCGCTTTCCGATCGGTTGCTCATCAAGGGCGGAATTGAGTACGCCGGCCGCATGCTTACTGAAGCCTACGGGCCAGCCGTTGCCCAAACTTTGCTTGAACGGCTCAGCAAGAGCCTGGGCAGCGAAGGTGTAGATTTCGCGAACTTCCGTAAAACCGATCCGCAACAGCTTGCTAAGTTCATCCAGGACGAGCATCCGCAGACTATCGCGCTGATCCTATCGCACCTGGATCCATCGCAGGCTGCCACGCTTATCAGCTCTCTCCCGACAGAAACTCGAACCGATGTTGCTCTTCGCATGGCGGATCTCGACCAGATTTCTCCCGAGATTGTCCGTAACATCGCATCTGTTATTGACCAGAAGCTGCGCAACTTGGGAGAACTGAGCCGCGAGGCGTATGGCGGCGTACGCGCTGTCGCAGACATATTAAATCGTCTGGATGCCACTACCTGCTCCCAGCTCATGGATACAGTCGAGAAAGATAATTTTCCATTGTTTGAGAACATCCGGCGATTTATGTTCGTGTTCCGCGACCTGGAGAATTTGGACGGCGCCGCGATCGGCCAAATCATCTCGCGCGCGAACCGAAGTACCGTGATTTTGGCTCTAAAGGGCGCCAACGATTCACTGCGGCAGAAGTTCCTGGCAACTCAGTCCCAGCGTGGCGCCGCCATGATGACCGAAGATCTGGAGGCAATGGGGCCGGTGAAGCTGAAGGACGTCGACGCTGCTCAGCAGGAGATTATTACGCTTGCCCGGGAGATGGAAAAAGAGGGCGTTCTCAGCCTCAGCGCCACATCCGAAGAACAGTATGTGTAAAGGCAGAGCATGAAGCAGGATCAAACTCCTCAGCCGGTGAACCTAACCGACTTTGACTTTCTGGCCGACGTAAAAATCGGTGTGCTGGCCGAATTGGACGGCCGTACCATTAGCTTTCGCGAGCTCCTGCGCTTGGAAGTGGGTAACACGCTTCCGCTTTCTCGAGCAGTAGGCGAGAACATCGATGTGTATGTGGACCGTGTCCTTCTCGGTACCGGAGAGGTTTTGGTTCTCGATGATTCACTGGCGGTCCGAATTGCCGACCTACGCGACAAATCTTCCGCACCAAAAGCGTCGGCACCTGTCGAAAACGAGGCAAGCGGCTGATTAATGGAGGGGTTCGGCCACCAGACTGGTGTGAGTTTCTGCGGGAACCGCTGGCTCGACAGGGTAGCCGAGGCGCAGCCACTCATCGTAGCCGCCCTCCAGCGGCCTTACTCGCTTCACTCCAGCACGTTTCAGTTGCAGCGCCACACGGGCGCTAGTGGCTTCGTTTGGTCAAGTGCAGTAGAGGATTACATCGCGGTCGCCCGGAATCTCTGCAAAGTGGGTCCGCAATTCGGCAGGACGCAAAACACGCGCGCCCTGGAGCTTGAACCCAACTTTCTGAATCTCTGACGGCGCCCGCAGATCCACAACCATCACTGGCTCGTCGCCATCCATCAAACTCACTAGCTCAGCAGGGGTTATCCGATTGATCCGCAACTGCCTGCGAAAGCGCCAGCGTTGGAAGTAGCGGTATGCGACGTACGCGGCGAGTAAAACGGCCAACACAGCCCCAGCCTGCCTGCCAAACAAACCCAATGCCAACAGGACTCTGTCGATTTGGTGCCGAAAGAGAACTCCGACAGAAAGATACGTAGTACACC
>CALMAV010000229.1 GCA_937859895.1 uncultured Bryobacterales bacterium
ATCGAGCACCACTCCCTTGTGCCGGGCCAGCACGGGATCGAAGGACAGGCTCCCATCAAGCGGGAAAGTCGCAGGCCCGCGCTTCAGCTGCAGCATTTCGAGCGAGCCATGGCTGGTGAACTCGGTCCGCTCCCCGCCCATGATCATCAGAAAAGGAAGTTGTCTCTCCTGGGCAAACCGCGTTAGCTGCCGGAGGAGCGTTGCAACTCCGTTAGCCTCGTAGAAGGTGTCAGCAAAAAGGGCAACCCGGGGCGGAGCGGTCAGGAAATCGGACCAAGCCTCTTGATTCTTCTGACGGTCATGTCCGGCCGGCGCTTCACTTTTCAAAGCAGGGTAAGTTCCCGGAGATACTCAGTGCCACTTACGCACGGTAACGCCGCCAGTGATGCGGGACTGCAGAAGCGGTTCGAAGAACATGTAAGGCGTGGCAGGGTCGAGCTGGCTCGTCTCTCCGAGCAGCTGCTGCACGTCCAGGGGAAGGTCAAAATCCAGGGCGCGCAGGTTCTCTTCTAACTGCTGCGGACGCCGGGCGCCGATGAGCGTAGAGGTCACCCCCGGTTGCGAGACGACCCAGTTGAGGGCAACCTGGGCCGGTGGCCGACCGAGACCCTTCGCAACAGTCTGTAATGCCCTTAAGATCTTCCAGTTGCGGTCAGTGAACTTCTCAAAAACAGGATTGTTCCCTGAAGCTAGAATCTCGAGCCGACTCTTGCCGTCAATTGTCTTGCGGTCTCCACTGTATTTGCCGGCCAAGAAACCACTTGCCAGCGGACTCCAGGGACAGACCGCCATGCCGAGTTCGGCGGCTGCCGGAATATGTTCGCGTTCAATAGTACGCTCCACCAACGAGTATTCGAGCTGCAGCGCAATCGGGGGCTCCAGACCCTGGCACTCGGCTAAGGTAACAGCGCGGGATGCATACCAGGCAGGAACATCGGAAAGGCCGTAGTGGCGGATTTTGCCCTGCCGGATCAATTCGGTGAGGGTGCGAACCACTTCTTCCACCGGCGTAACGGTGTCCCAGGCGTGCAGCCAATACAGGTCGACGTAGTCGGTACCAAGCCGCTTGAGCGAGCCTTCCAGCGCCCTGTAGATATTCTTGCGCCCATTGCCGCCGGTGTTGGGATTGCCTTCGCCGGTGTTGAAGGTGAACTTGGTCGCCAGCACAACCTGGTCGCGCAGGTGCGCACTGTTGATTAACCGCCCCAGCACTTCCTCGCTCTTGCCAAGAGCGTAGCCATCAGCCGTATCGAGGAAATTACCGCCAGCAGCGAAGTAGCTTCCAAAGATTTGCTGGGCCTCTTCGTCGCTGGAGCCCCACCGGTCATTACCGAACGTCATTGTGCCCAGGCAAATTGGGCTGACCATCAGGCCGGAACGTCCGAGAGTAGTGTAGCTTTGGAGTCCAAACACAATGATGTGAATAAGATCAGTTCAGGATTTATTTCCACGACCGAGGATGCGGTCGAAGAATTGCTTCCAGCGCCACTTCATTTCCTGACACTCAGGCCCGGGAGCAAAGCCCAGGCTGTCGTCGCTACGCTGGACCGAAAGGGACTGCAGTTCGGCACCCGTTGCCTCCACGTTCACCGTGACAAACTGCCGGCAGCCGTCCACTGACGCAACTTTCCAGGGTGAAGCAGCCTTCTTAGCCGGACCCCAATCCTGCATGAATCGCTTCATGTCGTAGTTGGGGCAAGGATGAGCAGCCGTGCAACCCCACACTCGATAGGCATCCTCATACTTACCGCTGTTAACCAGCGCAAGAAAGTCGCTGGCCTTCTGCTTTTCCGAATGATCCTTGAGAGCAAAATAGGCGGCAACACCTAGTACGAGCATTCCGATTAAGGAGAAGATAATTCGGCGGATGATACGGCTCCGGTGTTCGTCTTCCACTCCGTACTGCTCAAGGTAAGTGCCCATCACCTTTGACCGTCGTCTTACTTTGCGGGATACGCCTTGTCGTAGCCGGCTGTCGCTTCGGCCGTTATATCTAAGGCTGGCTTAAAGTAAATGGTGTTGGTAATGTCGATCACCACATCAAATCCTCGTGCTTCCGCGATCCTTTTGACCACGTCTGCCATCTGGCGACCCGCGCGGCCCAGAATATCCTGCCGCTCGTTATTGACATCGCTCTGTAGGTCTTCCGACAGGCGCTGATATTCCTTTTGCTTGGGAATGCCCGTAGCCCGCAACTGCTCGGCGCGCTCCGGCGGCAGATTGGGAGTGTTAATCTGCCTCTGCAGGTTGGCCAACTCTGTCTGCAACGATTGCATGGCTTGTGTGCGAGGGCGGTACTTAGTCTCGAGAGCAGCTTGTGCGCGCTTTAGCTCCTGGGTATCAGCCACAGCCTTCTGCGCATTGATGATAGCGACTTTGGTTGGCGCCGCTCCTACTTGCGCATGCAGCCCGGTGGTACAAACAAGGGCAGCAACTGTCAGGAGCAGGGCGCTCCGTCCGTTCGAAAACATTACTTTGAATTACTCCTGTGCATCACATCTGGGACAACAGCAATAAGCGCCGGTCCTAGGTTGGGTGTTACGACGTATTCAGGCTATCATGCGGTTCGGTAATCGAAGGGACGCAAGAGTAGGTAAATTGGATACTCCGCAAATATAGGGATTGCGCAAACGGCACGGGTGCAAGTTGGCTCCGCACTTCTCAAATTCATTACACAGTCAACAACCATGGCCTCTGGCCTATCCAGTCGGACTGTTCGGCTGCAGCCAGTCTCTTTACAGCATGGGAACCTCGTGGCCCTATCCAATCGTTTGCGAAACACGTGGAGTGAATACGCTCGCGTTTGGTCACCTTATAAGGGCTCTATTCGAAGTGTTGTTTCAAATTTTGTTAAGGGCTGAAAGTTGCTGCCTTGAAGTCTCGCGGAAACGTGCGGTGCGCAATGTAAGCACGGGCCACCACCCGGCTTAACTCCTCCACTACAATAGCTTCCGAATAGCTGATTGAACGGTACCGATCATCAGTTAAGTAAGGACTCTACTGAAAGACAGTGAATGCTAAAAACAATCGTTGTACTACTTAGCTTTGCCTTTGCAGAAGGTTCGCCTTTTGCACAAAGCGAGCAGGCTCGAATGCAAGGCCCTCCCGCGGCCACCAGACCGGTAGTAGACTTTTCGGATAGTTCAAGACTTGGGCGCCCATTTGCTAAGGATCCATCGGTCATCCGTTTTGGTCATCGGTACTTACTCTATTACTCGCTTCCGCCGTACCCGAAGTCCGAGGTGCCGGGAAAATTCGAGGGAAGCGGCTGGGGGATCGGAATAGCGGAGAGCAGAGACCTAGTCCATTGGGCCAAAGTTGCTGAGCTGGCTCCAACCCAAAAAGTCGAGCAGGATGGAATCGTTGCACCAGGCGCGCGCGTCATCCGCGGACAGGTACATCTCTTCTATCAAAGCTATGGCCATGGAGCACAAGATGCGATCTGTCACGCAGTTTCGTCAGATGGTATTCACTTCACACACGATCCTTCGAACCCAATTTACCGACCGACACGCATGCCGTGGAGCGTTGGTCGGGCTATTGACGCGGAGGTGCTGCTGAACAACTCTAACCAGAAGGCTTATTTGTACTTTGCCACCCGGGACCCAGGCATGAAGAGGCAAATGATCGGAATGGCAGAGGCTGATCTGAACTCATCTTTCGGTGCTGGCAGGTGGCATGATGTCAGCACGGCAGGTCCTCTATTAGCTCCCGAATTGCCGTGGGAACAGCTTTGCATCGAAGCACCTTCCGTGGTTAAGCGAGGCGGTACGTACTACATGTTCTACGCTGGGGCGTACAATAACGTACCTCAACAGATCGGGGTCGCTCGTAGTTCTGACGGAATCCATTGGACTCGGATGGCTGATAAGCCCCTCTTGCCGAACGGTGAACACGGCACGTGGAACTCCTCTGAATCGGGGCACCCTGGCGTGCTTACCGTAGGCGGTCGAACCTACCTCTTCTATCAGGGGAATAACGATGGCGGAAAGACATACACAATCAGTATGCTTCCGATTATTTGGCGAGGTGATCGGCCGACGGTCGGCTCTGCGATTCACCTGCTTCATTGACCACCCGCCGAGCGATAGCCGGTACGACTTAACCCAGATAATCAGTGGTGGGACAAGTCTGCCCTCTCATTTGAGCATCGCTATGCGCAGGGCAGTTGTCCTTTCGTCATTCCTTTTCCGCGATTTCGCGAATGACACGACAGGGATTTCCGGCCGCAAACACGCCGTCGGGCACATCGCGAGTCACCACACTTCCGGCGCCAATGACTGCTCTTGAACCAATACGAACGCCGGGGAGAATCAGTGCTCCGCCGCCTACCCAAACATCTGAGCCTATGTCGATCGGCTTGGCATATTCCTGCTTCCGTCTCAGGTCCGCCTCTAACGGGTGTACCGGGGTCAGAATCTGAACACCTGGTCCGAAGAGGGTGTAATCTCCAATTCGTACGCGGCAGACATCTAAAACGATACAGTTGAAGTTGAAGAAGACTCGCTCTCCCAACTCAATGTTCCAGCCGTAGTCACAATAGAAAGGGGGCTGCATCCACACCGTATCGCCACCTTTTCCGAAAAGCTGTTTTAGAAGATTGCGACGGACTTCCTGTTCTGATTCGCGCGTCGCATTCAAAGTTTGACAAAGGTCTCGAGCTCGATCTCGGTTGGCCACCAGATCGGGATCCAAGGCGTCATATAGGTCTCCAGCGAGCATTCTCTCGCGTTCCGTGGGCATAGCTGAAATCCTCCCAAAGGCTGTAGACTACCAACCTTGCGACTCAATGTTCTGAAAGAGCTCTTAGAATTATCTACTCTCGCCTTCACAGACGGCTCCGGCTCCCCGGTCCGGGTTAACCATCGCACGAGACTTCCCCGTTCTGCGTAACGCGGCTACAAGAAAGTTCCAGATCTAGAATCACGGTAGCCCAGAAATTCTCGTACGGGAAAGCTAGTCACCGGAATCAATCAAGCAACGCGGGTGAGCACGCTTTCAGCCTTGACCCAGGAG
>CALMAV010000230.1:0-3633 GCA_937859895.1 uncultured Bryobacterales bacterium
CATTGAAACTCCCATTACCTATGAAGACTGTTATCCCGATGTTGGCTGTGTTGTTGACGTGCCTTTCCCTTTCCGCTCAGGTACCAAAGCCTTCAACCTCTCCTGATGATCGGTTTAAAGCAGACTTGCTTTTAGTGGTGGCGCACCCTGATGACGAGTCTGAGATCGGAGCCTATTTGGCAAAGGCGGTGTTCGATGAACATCGGCGGATCGCCGTGGTATTCGGAACGCGCGGAAACAGCGGAGGTAATGCGATTGGGCAGGAACAGGCCGCAGCGCTGGCCAGTATTCGTGAAATTGAGGGACGGCGCGCACTTGGTTTCTTGGGAGTCTCAAATGTTTGGTTCTTAGACGCGCCTGATACCCCAGGGCAAGATGTGCTTCGCAGCCTTGAAACATGGGATCACGGGCGGGCACTCAGCCGGCTTGTGCGGATAGTGCGACTTACTCGGCCAAGTGTGATTGCTACATGGCTGCCGGTCTACTCGGCAGGGGAAAACCATGGCGACCATCAGGCAGCTGCTGTGATTGCGACAGAGGCGTTCGATATGGCCGGCGACCCCACGCAGTTTCCCGAGCAGGTGACAGCTCCGCGTAATCCGCGTGACATTTCCAACCTAACCGAGGGTCTGCATCCGTGGCAGGCGCAAAAACTCTACTTCTTCAGTGACGCGTCTCACTATGATTTTATGAAGGGACAGGGTCCGGAGTATTCGTCGACCGCTATCTCACCTTCTAAACAAAAGAGCTATGGGCAGTTGTCGGCTCAAGAAACCTCGTTCCACCTGACACAATCCGACTCAGGCTATCTAGCCGCTGTTTCACTGGAAAAAGGAGATCTGGGCCAATCGTACTTTGCGCAGCCATCCCGCTTTGTATTTGGCAAATCGCACGTGGACGCCAGTACTACAGGAGATGTTTTCGCGGCAGTGAAAGCAGAGCCGATCGGGTATAAGTCGGCACCCGGTTATAAGACATTGCCCACACAAGCACCTAAGTTAGAACTGGGTGGACCTTGGAAGTTTTATCAACAGTTCTGGGCAGCACATGACCTTGATCATTTGAAGGCTCTACTGACTCCCGAAGTGGAGACTGGGGTTGGAACCAGACTGTATTTGCCCATCTTAGTCGACAACACCGAAGGCAAACCGTTGAAGGGAAAGCTTGATGTGACTCTGCCTGAAGGGTGGCGTGCATTGGGAGGGAATCGTGAGTTCGAAGCGCGTGCGAATGAATGTAAGGCACTCGAGTTGGTGGTGGGCATCCCTACCGATGCAAAGCAGGAATGGCATAACGTGATCGTTCGCGCGTCAGGCTTAGGCAAGGATACAGGCGAGGTTAAAGTGCGCGTCCACGTTGCGCCTTCAAGTTTGCCTCAATGAGTAGAATCTCCATGAACAGGCGTAAATTCCTGGTAGGTTCAGCGACTGCTTGTGCTGTGATTGGACGTGGTTTCTCGGGGCAGGGAATGAAAGCCAAGGGCCTGAAGGTGGTGGTAGTCGGCGGTCATCCTGGCGACCCTGAGTATGGCTGCGGCGGAACCATTGCTCGTTATGTAGAGCGGAAGGATCGAGTAACCATGCTCTATCTTAACCGCGGGGAGAAGGGATGTTCCCAACGGTCCTCACAGGAGTGCGCGGACATTCGGAGTACAGAGGCGAAGAATGCATCCAAAATTCTAGGGACCTCGACTAAGTTCGCGGATCAAACTGACGGAGAGTCTGTGATCAGTCCGGGAAATTACGATAAGTTTTTTGCACTCCTACAAGCGGAAGCACCGGACGTACTATTTACTCAGTGGCCCATTGATAACCATCGCGATCACCGTGCGGCTTCGAACTTAGCGTATGACGCTTGGGTGCGAGCTAACAAGAGCTTCGGCCTTTACTTCTATGAAGTATCAGACGGTGAAGATACGGTCATGTTCTCGCCTACGGACTATGTGGATATTGAGAAAGTGGAGGCGAAGAAACGTTCCGCTTGCTTTGCGCATGCTTCGCAATCACCGGAGCGCTTCTACGCTTTGCAAGATGAGGTTTCGCGCTTTCGAGGCATAGAGAGCGGGCGCCGAATGGCAGAAGCATTTGTGCGCCACCGTGAAAGTGCGGACCACCTACTGCCATGAGATGACGGCACATCTTCAGATCTCTTCCAGGCGGACCGGTGTGGTCCTTTTGCTCTGGTCTTTTGCATTCCTAAGCTATCTGCTTCGCATGAATATTACGGTGGCACAGCAGTACATAGCCCGGGATTTCCAATTTACTGACACCCAGATCGGCTCAATTTTCTCCGCGTTTCTCATCGGCTACTCGCTGTTTCAGATTCCCGGTGGAGTGCTCGGCGATAAGTGGGGACCACGGTTGGTGCTGGGTGCCTGCGGTTTCTGGTGGGCTGTTACCACTGCGCTTACCGGCTTTTTACCTGGACGACTGCTGTCGAGTACTGTCGCCGTTCTATCCGCGTTTATCGGCATCCGTTTTCTGCTTGGAATTGCTCAAGCGCCTACTTATCCTGTCGCTATGACGGCGGTCTCTGGATGGTTCCCGGCCAGACAGCACGCCCTGATTACGTCTCTAATTTTCACCGGATCTACTCTTGGCTCGGCGTTTGCACCTCCGGCAGTCGCGCAATTGATGACCAGGTTTGGTTGGAGAACGACGTTCTATTTGGCAGCGATCTTGCCATTGATCGTTATGATCTTCTGGTTCCGCCAAACAAGAGAACTGGACGGTGTGAGGTCCGCCGTTCCTTCCACGTCGAGTGAATCGTGGTGGCGCATCTTCAGGACGCGCAATGTTTTTTTCTTATGCTTGAGTTACTTTCTGTATTGTTACGCGATATCGATTTTCGTTTACTGGCTTTTTAAGTACCTGGTGGATGTGCGGCATTTAAGTATCGTCAATAGCGGGTGGGCAAACAGTCTGCCTTGGATTACGGCGTCGATGATGGTTCCGGCTTTCGGATTTTTGAGTACCCGATACTCGGATAAGGTGGGCTTCCTTATCGGCCGTCGTCGGATTGCGAGTGGGTGCTTACTCGCCGCTGCGCTCCTGTTGTTTGTCGGGGCACAAGCCGCAGATATTACTATTGCTATCGGCGCGATTGCACTGAGTGTCGGGTTGTTGTTTAGTACGGAGTCATCCTACTTTTCAACGGCCATCGAAATAGCCGGCCGGGATGCTGGTGCTGCCAGTGGGCTGATGAACCTGGCAGGCAACCTTGGCGGTGTTGCTGCTGCCAGCGCCGTGCCACTTCTGGTGTTGCATTATGGCTGGCTAACTGCCTTGCTCTCCGGTTCACTACTGGCCGTTCTGGCGGCAGTCGCGTGGTACGGATTGCGAGTGTCGCAAAGGACAGCTGGAGAATCATACCAGCGCGTTTCGTCAGAATCAATGGTGTGATGTACGACGTTATTGTGCTGGGGTTGGGCGCGATGGGGAGCGCCGCTGCCTACCATCTCGCAGCCAGAGGCAAATGCGTGCTTGGACTTGAAAAGTTCGGCGCTGCACATAACCTAGGATCTTCCCATGGCGACTCCCGGATTATTCGCCAGGCGTATCATGAGCATCCCAGCTACGTTCCTTTCGCGCTGCGGTCGTATGAGTTGTGGGAACGCCTGGAGCAGGATACGGG
>CALMAV010000230.1:3643-11175 GCA_937859895.1 uncultured Bryobacterales bacterium
GGATACGGGCACCCGCATTCTCCAGCGAACCGGCGGCTTGATGATTGGTCCTCCGGGAAGTCCAGTGGTGGAAGGAGCAATCCTGAGTGCAACGCAGCACAACCTTCCTTTTGAAGTGCTTACTGCACAGGAGCTAAGACAGCGGTTCGAGATGTTTCGTCCGAGGGAGAGGGATACGGCGGTGTACGAAGCGGCGGCTGGTTTTCTGCGGCCTGAAGTCGCAATACGCGCTCAACTGGAAATGGCTGCACGGTGTGGGGCTGAACTACATTTTCATGAACCGGCGAAGGCGTGGTCGGCAAATTTGTCTGGCGAGAGCGTAACCGTAACGACCGAAATGGGCGTTTACCAAGCGGCTCGATTGGTTATTGCGCCAGGCGCCTGGGCTCCACAAATCCTATCTGAGCTGGGAGTTGACTTCGATGTTCGTCGCCATGTGATGTGCTGGTTTAACCCTCTGAATAATCCGAGATTGTTTCAGCCGGATAGGTGCCCCATTTACATTTGGGAAGTGGACGGAGTTAACTGCTTCTATGGCTTTCCGATGACTGGAAGTATTGATGACGGCGTAAAAGTCGCGATGCATACCGGAGGGCAGAGGTGCGCAGCAGATACCGTGGATCGCGAGACCTCCGACTCTGACATCAACGAACTTAGAACTTACTTGGGAAACTTCATTCCGGCCTTAAACACCCCGTGTGACCGAGCCACCGTTTGTCTGTATACGTTAACGCCGGATGAGCATTTCATTGTTTCGCTTCATCCCAGTTATCCGCAGGTAAGTGTTGCAGCCGGCTTTTCGGGGCATGGCTTCAAATTTAGCTGCCTGATGGGAGAGATACTTGCTGATTTGGCTATAGAAGGACAGACCAGATATTCGATAGACTTCCTCTCTCCACAACGGGTGTTTCAGTAAACACGTTCTTCGCACGAGGCAGTTTGCACCAGGTGTTGAGTGTGGCTGAGTGCCGGCGTGGGCTCGTGTGCGGGCATGGGCGCGGGTGAGGGATCAGTTGTAAAAACGAACTCGGCTGCCTGATTTGAGAGCGGTGCAGCGATGGCAGTGGAGACGTTCGGGGCGGCTTGGCTGAGGCGCTCGGTTTGCAGTTGGCGGAGGTCGGCGAGATCGCGATCGCGTTGACGCCGGATGCGGCCTTCTTGGATGTGGAGATTGCGCAGCTGCTTTTCGTAGGCAAGGAAGGTGTGGGTTTCAATCAGGCTTTTGTGGGTGTCGGGGTGGTGGCCTTCACAGAGGGGCGCGAACCGTTCCTGGCCGAGGGCGAAGAGAGCCATCTCGAGACGAGGGATGCGTTCGAGGCGCCAAAGGGCATCGGCAATGGACAGCACGAGAGCGGCTTCGCGGAGGCCAACAGGCTGAAGATCAGCGGCGAGGTCGGTCAGCAGTTGGGTATAGGCGGCGGCATCATCGGCAGGGAGAAGGACAGTGCGACCGGTGAGTCCGGTGCGGAGAGCGTTGAGGGAGGATTTGGCTTTGCCCGCAGCGGAGGTAGGGCCGGTGGAGTGGCTGTGTTGAGAAAGCGGTTCCGATGGCGGGGCAGCCGGGATGTCGCCGATAGCAGGGTGCGCGGCAGCAGTGGAGTGAACAAACTGCTCTTTGCGGGCGAGCTTGCGGGCGCTGCGTTCCTGGGCGCGACGGATGGTGCGAGCTTTCATGGTGAGTGCTCCTGTGTAGAAATGAAAAAGGCCCAGTGCGCAAGCGCAGTGGGCCGATTGGAGCGTAGCAGGTGGGGGCGGTTGGGTTGATCTGTCCGAGCGGAGATAGTGGAAGTAAGTGCTTGAGCTGCTATGAGTAAGGAGAATTGTGGTTTGGTGTGAACGGGTGTCGAGAGAAATAAGATATAAACCAATTAATTCGTAAGCTAAATTGCAGCTAATAGATTTCGCAATGTTACTTTGCTTGACGGTGCGCTTCGGGATTGCTTTGTCCTGTGAGTAAATAGGGACATGACGCGACGATCGTTGTTGTTTTCGGCTGCACTGACTCCTGTATTGGCACTGGCGCAAGGCGGCGAGCGGAAGAGTCCGCATGAGACGGCCAGTTTGGAAGTGGACGGGAAACGAATCGAGATCGTGTACGGGCGGCCTTCATTGAAGGGAAGAAAAGCATTTACTGGGTCTATAGCGCCGTCTGGAGAGGTCTGGCGGCTCGGCGCGGATGAGGCGACTAAGCTGACCCTTTCGGCTGCGGCGACTTTGAATGGAACACTGCAGGCGCCGGCTGGTTCCTATGCGCTGTTTGCCATTCCGGGTGCGACGTCCTGGACGATGATCGTGAACAAGACTGCGAATCAGTGGGGCGCGTTTAAGTATGACAAGGCGCAAGACCTGGGCCGGTTTCAGGTTCCGGTGAAGAAAACCGCGATGACCGAAGAGTTTACAATTCAGCTTGCGAAAGCAGCGGGCAACTCGGCAACCGTCACGATGGCGTGGCAGGATGTGGCCGTTGAGTTTCCGATTCAGTTTGCGTAATAGAGAAAACGCATGCGCTGAGCGGCGGCAGCCTGTCGATTAATACCGAGTGATCCTGTGGCTGCCAGGTCGCCTTCGCCTCGTTCTGAAGTAAGCGGTCTGTCAGGGCAAAAGCTGCTCCATCGTTGCAGTTAAGGAAGCGAAGAGCTTCAAGCGGAAGCGATAAATTGAGGGACGTGAAGGTGTGGCTTCGATGGAAGTTTGCCATAACCAAATAAACGCGCGCACAGGAAGGACTGTAGCGAAGAAAGGCATAGAGCCAGTGACCACTCGCCGTCTCACCCGGAAGTCGTCCGTAAGCTGGGTTGGCAACGTTAGGGAGATTAAGACCAAAAAAGTCTCCGGTTCGAAAAACCTCGTCTGCCGAAACGGCTAAAAGGTGCGCGTAGGTCTGCCTAAGCGATCGCTGGGGGGCTGAGAGTAGCTGCTCATCGAATTCGCCGCCATTGACCCACTTACTTAATTCGGGCATGGACCAATAGTCGAAAATGCTTGTACGGCCGTCGGCCCCGCTAAACCCTTCGGCATCCAGGGCTGGTTCCCCGACTTCCTGGCCGTTATAGAACAGGATGGGCCCACGGCCCAAGGTGAAAAGAACAGTCGAAGCGGGAATGCCGACCTGCATCCCGATATTGCCCCAGCCAGCCTGCGAAGCCAGTCGGATTTCGTCGTGGTTCTCAGCATAGGCAACGCTGTTGAACGAGACGAAGCCATTGCCAACAGTGGCGTCAATGTCGTTGGCCCAACTGGTGCCGTCGTAGAGGTTCTTTATCGCACGGTAAGTGTCATGCCCGTAAACAGCATTAAACCCGGCATGGAGAAGACCGTAGAAAAGCGGACGATTACCGAGGGCGAGTACTTCGGGCGCGGTCGTCTCGACGACGAAATAATCGTTGTAAGCTTCGGCCATAAAGAAGGTGGCGGGGTTGCGATTGCGTGCGCGAGCGATGCTCCAGGCCCAAAATTCGGGCGGGATCATGTGCGCCATATCGCAGCGAAAGCCATCGACTCCGAGAGCCTGCCAGTGGGCGAGAACAGCATCCATCTTTGCCCAGGTATCTGGAACGGCCAGCGTGGCGTTGCGGCTATGCGGGAAGTGGCGGTCAGGCGTGGTACGGCCAGTGAAATCGTAGCCGTAGTTCAGCTTTACTGTTTCGTACCAGTCGTTGAGCGAGGGAGACCAGGTGACAGCGTTATTGCCCGTAACGCGGCCAAAGGTCGTCTCGCCTTCAAAAAGACCATCGCAGTCATTTGTAACTTTGCACGTCGGACTGATAGGACGGTTCGTATGGCGGTCATAGGTGGGCAACTGCAGAGGCGGACCGCCGTTGGCTGATGGCTGCAGATAGAAGAAGTTATTTGCGGTTGAGAAGAATGTGCTGCAAAGATCTTGGGCGCCGAAGTCCAAATCGGGACGAACCTGAGAGGCGTAGGCGCGCGAGACATGATTGCCCACAAAGTCAATTAAGACGTGCAGGCCGGCGTTGTGGATGCGCTCAACCAAGGCTGAAAACTCGACCAGACGATCGGCGGGATTAGTGGCCAGATCAGGCGCGACATCGAAATAATCTTTGATGGCGTAAGGGCTACCAGCCAAGCCCTTCATCAGATCTGTTTTGTCGGATCCGAAGCCGGGCAGATCGAAAGAGCTTGTAGTGGCATGACGGATGACGCCCATGAGCCAGATGTGAGTAAAGCCCATCTCGGCAATGCTGGCGATGGCGCGATCCGTGATGTCGTTAAACTTCCCGCAGCCATTTTCATGGAGGGTTCCGTTGGGCTTGCGGCAATTATTGTTATTGCCGAAGAGCCGAACGAAGAGTTCATAGATACGCTCTCTGCCGGATGAGTGGAGACGTGACGCGGTTGTGATCTGAGGTTGATCGGAATCAATTTCGATGCGGAAGAACGAGCTGATTACTTTATCGCCGAATCCAGCGCGAGCAGCCTCGTCGTTAGAACCGAGGAACCAGCCCCAGCCGTTGTCCGAGCGAATGTCTTTTACATAGATACAGACGTTGTAGCCGGATTGGCAGTTCAGGGCGGCTGGTGAGATGGTGAAAGAGAGGCCGTCTTCTTCGGTATGTCCACTAGCTGCAGCCATGTGGGAAGGGTCTGTCCATGCGAGGTCTTGCCGTGCGCGGCAGAGAACTGTGCCGTTCACCAGAGAGAAAAGATAGTTGGCAGGAAACGGGAGGAAGACTGTTGAGCCTTCGAGACCTTGCGTATATGGCACAATCGGCGAGCCATCTCCCAATTCCTGAGTTTGCAGGGCAAGGTACAGGGAGTGCTCAGAAGGCCCATGGTAGTGAAGCGTCAGATGTTCGGAATCACAACGGAGGTTGACCTCGCCTTCAGTGCCAATGGTGAAAGTAAGTGAGGCCTGCTGAGTCATACCTACATACTTGTTACTGCGCACAAGCTAATGTCAACGACTTCTTCGCAGCTCAGTCCATCAACCTACGATCCGATTGCCGAGATGTATCACGCACTGTGGGCAGACTGGTACTTCTCGTCTGCCGTGCCAGCGCTAGAGGGGCTGTTTTTCTCTCATGTCTCAACCGGGCAGCGTGTGCTGGATGTGTGTTGCGGCTCCGGGCACGTGACGAAGGAGTTGGTAAGGCGCGGGTACAACGTGACGGGCGTGGATGCGTCTGCCGGGTTGATTGCTATTGCGCGACGAGAGATGCCTGAAGTAGACTGGCGCGTTGGAGATGTACGGCAGCTCGGCATTCACGGCGGCTATGACGCGGCACTCTGTACTTTCGATTCGTTGAATCACCTGACGGATCCCTCTGATCTAGTCCTTGCATTCCGAAGCGTGTACGCAGCGCTGGATCCTGGCGGTTGGTTTTGCTTCGATATGAACTTAGATGAGGCGTACCAGGTGGACAAACAGCAATGGGTTGTGGAGGTGCATGACACCAGGGTGAGTATGATCCGCGGCACATATGATGCCGAAACCCGCGAGGTAGAGACGGAGCTGATGTGGTTTATCCGCGAGCCCGATTGCGATCTATGGAAGCAGCAAAGCAGCCGGATTCAGCAGCGTAGTTATAGCCAAGAGGAGATTTTGAGAGCGCTGAGCGAGGCGGGTTTTCAGAAACTGGAGGCTGTGCCGGGGGAGGAAGCGGGCGTAACGCAAGGGATGGGAATTGGACGATTGTTTGTTACGGCTCAACGTGAGAAGTAGCCCGAGGCGGCATTTTAAAGCGCCGTTCTCGGGCCTTATTGCACCGGCAAAATTAGAGAAGTAAATTTACTTACTCGACGTCACCTGCCTCTAGATGCGATTCCAGGAAATACAACTGTTCTTCGGTTCCACGATTAATTCATTGAAAAAGTCTGAAGTTGGCTCATCACCAATGTCGTCGATCTTTTCTGATGCTTCGCGCATTCCCTGGCAGTAATGGGCAAGCGCGTCTGCCAAGGCACGAACATGGTCCATACCGTTGATAGTCTCAACAGGATACTCCGGGATCTTCGAGCCAATGGCTGCCTGCCGAATAGTGCCATTCGCCACACCGCCCAGCTGCGTTAGTCTTTCTGCAATTGGGTCAATTTGCTTACCGATTACCTTTGCCACGTGATCGAACACTAAATGAAGTTGGTAAAAGTTAACACCTTTCACGTTCCAATGGGCAAACTTGGCTTGGGAGTGCATGTCCGTTGCTTCCGCTAGACGCTCCTGCAGCACTCCCACGACCTGGCTTTTGATTTCATCTGAAAGAGCAACCCGGTTGGGGTACATTCTTTCCACAAGTTTTGTATCGGGGCTAGCAATGTCCTTAGTCTTCGGCTTCTTTTCTGTTTTTATTATTCTGAAATCTGAATGTTAGATACACGCCCGGAGGTTTCCAGACAGAAAAGCTGGACTGCGGATTTCCAGACGATATAGCAGTGCAAGCTGACGCACTCTCCGGGTGGAATGTTTGTCAGAATGCATCGGAGACTGTGACGAATTGGCGGACACGAACAGTCCCGTCCCAGAACTGAACAGTTACAGAGGAAACTAAACTCTTCTAGCAGCGGTAGCCCTTCTTTTGGGCCGAGTTCTATTCAACCTCGGTAATTTGCTGGTTACTCAGAATGCGGCAAACCGAGTATCCATCAGGCAGGTGTTAGGAGCGAGTCGGGGTATTGGACGGAAAGCCGGGCTTCGATCCGCAGCATGTATTAACGGTAAAAGTATCGTTTAATCCGAAGAAGACCGAAGAACCGGCCAAACGGCTGCAGCATATCGACGAGCTACTTGACCAGTTTCGCAGGCTGCCAGATGTTACTTCAGCTTCGTCCGTCAGCCGTCCTCCTCTCCTATTATCGATCTTACGGGACTGGTTCAGACGGCTTGAATCACTTAGCCGTGTGGTGATCGTAGCTGATTACTCTCGTGATCTTCCATCCATCTTGAGTGTTCTTCCAAACGTGGATGAACTTGGCTTCGCCGACTACGCCGTGATCTTGCGTTCCGGGATGCAGGAATCGATGAATACCAATTTCGACGGCTCCGTAACCTTGCAGCGGAGAGACTTCCATAGTTCCGGGAACAAGCTCGCGGGTTACCTTGCCGCAGAGATTGTTTTTGATACTGGCGACTATAGCGTCACGACCAAACGTAGGATTACTTTTGTCGTGAAGAAACTCTGCGTCCTTCGCCCAAAAGGAGGCGACCTTCGGTATATCGCAATTATTTACGGCGTCAAATAAGGCGGCGTCCAGACTGGCCACAGTCTTTTGTATCGAGTCGGAGGAGTTCTGCGCTAAAGCTGTTGTACAGCAGCAGAGCAACACTCCGATCACACATTTGGTCACACTGTAGATTGCCATGCATTCCTCATCAGCATTACGCAAGTGGAAGACAATAAGTTCTGCCCCCTTTTCGTCATCGTCGGTTATCCGGAGCCTCGCGAATTTCGACGACTCCACGAACCGGAACTACGGATGAGGAAAGACCCGAACGTCCATGCCTTCGGCAGAGCTTATAAGGCGATCAAGGTCGCTGCCAAATGCCCGCTCCCACCAGCTGTCGCGGCCCTTGTGGC
>CALMAV010000231.1:0-3561 GCA_937859895.1 uncultured Bryobacterales bacterium
TTAAACCCGACCTCTGGAGTCGGCTGCAAATTTACACTCTGCTATTGACAGCGGCTGGTCTGTCGGCTGCGGGAGGATCTCTTAATCCATTCTTCGCAAGTCATTTGGGAGTCACTTGCACTTTTAATAATCTCCAATGTAGGACACATATTGGCAAACACCCGCATTTAAAGGCAATGGGTGTGATATAAGGCAAGACATCACAAGCGCAAAAGTCTATTGCATTCGACAGGCCACCGAAATCGGCAGGTTCTCTCACAATGAACAAAAATATCTTTCTCAAGCAGACGTTCCATCAATTCATCTGGAGCAAGCTTGCAGGGTGCCCCGAGCGATTCTGGACGAGCACGCAGGACGGCCAACAAAGCCCCCCGATGTTGCTCACGCGATGAAGGTGCAGCCTAGTAGCGGTCACTTCAGGCAATTATGCGGTTCGGGCATTGCTTACGGACTTACTGAGGGGGGTTATAACGCCGACGTTATTTCGTTGACAGACCTCGGAAAACGTGTTGTAACTAAATCAATAGAAGATGCTGACGGGTTGGCGGCCCGGCGCGAAGCTGCTTTACGGCCAAGAGTTGTTCGAGCGTTTTTGCAAAAGTACGATGGATCAAAGATGCCCCGGGAGGACGTCGCTCTTAAAGTGCTTGAGGGGCTGCAAGTTCCACCGGAAGCTCTAGACCGAGCATGGTCACTAATAAGCGAAACGGCTAAGTACGCGAGGTTCTTGAAGGATATCAATGGCGTTCAGTACGTCGACCTGAGAAACACATTTCTTCCAGTTCCCGATTCGAATCACGTTGTAGACGAGCATAAAAGCAATAACTCAGAAGACGAGATCACTGCGAAACCTGACCGCGCCGATTCCAAGGTTCCGACCGTGCACCCGCTGCCTGATATGGATCGCTCTGATCCGCGTGAAAAACGGGTCTTTGTGACCCACGGTAAGAATCGAGAGTTTATCCCTCAAATTAAAGAACTCTTGGAATTTGGGCAGTTTTATCCGGTGGTCTCGGTAGAGCGCGAATCCGTTTCTAAGCCGATTCCCGACAAGGTCATGGACGACATGCGCTCCTGTGCGGCCGCAATTATTCATGTAGATGCAGATAAAGAGGTAATCACGCAGGAAGGTTTGAAGGAGGTCATCCTAAATGGCAACGTTCTAATTGAGATTGGCGGAGCCATGGCGCTATACCGACGACGATTCATTTTGCTTGTAAAAGACGGCGTTCGCCTCCCGTCAAATCTTCAGGGTCTCTATGAAATTCGATACACCGGTGATAAATTGGACGGTGAAGCAACGCTCCGCCTACTTAAAGCCTTCAATGAGTTCAAGAGCATTCCGGTCGCAAAGTTCAACTAATTCAACTCAGCTGAAAGATTCGCGGGAACGGTCTGGACGGTTTTGGGAAATTGTCAATACTGTCGCCAGATAATGGTCTATTATCACAAACGCGGCCGCGAGCCAGTAATGGGTCGCTTTTGCCTAATCCAACTACCAACCGAACGTGGTACGGATGGGTTTTTTTGGCCGATCTCACCGCTTTAGTGTGTTTGGTCGTAAAGAAGCCCTGTTGCTGCTCCGCAGTCTCGAAGAGGCGCCAAGATGCAGTGAGATGGAACTGAGCCACCGCACAATAGTACAAGTTTATTGTAGTTTCGTTGAAACAGCCATGCCTTCCTGCGCCAGCAACCCACTACGCCAAACTTTCGCGACATTGGGAGCCAGATCTAGCTGACTGTAAGCTGTTGGCACAATTCGGCTAGTATGACAGACAATATTTTGCTCTCCTGGGTTAGTCCCGGGAGAGCACCAGTTAGAAGACACGCACCGAGGGCCAGAGCCGTGTAAGTGTAAATTTGTTGGTCGGGGCGAGAGGATTCGAACCTCCGGCCTCCTGGTCCCGAACCAGGCACTCTACCAGGCTGAGCCACGCCCCGATCTGTTCCAGCTTAACACTCAATCTGTACGCTTGAGCTCAGCAGTTAGACCGCTGATGCCCTTGCGCCGGTAAATGTCCGCGAGTCTTTGCTGTTCTGGTGAGTTAAAGAGAGCACGGCGCAACGCAACACTTTTCGTGGCGCCCAAAATGTCAGCCCGACTTGGGATCCAGTGACCGCCATCGGCAAATTCAACATCACTCACAAACGCAGTCAGGGACCCAATCGCAACTGGCTGCCCGGCCGGTCTGAACAGGTGGAGCGTTGATCCTTCTGTCATGGTGCCAGTCTCGATTGGCTTCAATTGCATGACGGCTGGCATAGAACCTGCCAAATACTCTTTACCCTGCTCGTCGCGCACTATCCAACCAACCTCAATGGAGCGCACAAGCTTCTGCGAATTATTTTGCAAATCGACATGCGGAGAACTCAAATTGCCACCCGCGATTTTCACATTGCCCCGCACCGGCGTAACCGGCGCGCCTGCGAACTTCATGGTGTCAAGATCAACGGTCTGCTGGTGTGAGTCCGCTGGGTCGAACACTTGAGAAAGCTCCATTCCAACCGCTGGAGGTCGTTGATCCAGCAGTCCGAAATTCAACTCTTCCCGGATTTCAGCCATGTGCCCGGCCGTGAGTAAACCCGCTAAATACTCACGCTCACGCCGAGCCTGCAACTCGTAAATGGTGAGCGTGCGACGGCTGTTTAACTTGTCGGGACCATACGTGGTTAGATCTTTGAACAGGACACAGTCAAGGCTGACGCGAACCACAGGCCCCTGAGTGGCTGCAGCAGTAAACGGACGGCGCAGTTCCAGGTCGATGCGCAAAGGGAATACATCGCCCGGTTGCATCCGCAGGCTTGGCACGGTCAAAGAACCTTTTCCGGCTGGAGCCAGATCCTGCGCGTCAATCTTCAAAGTCAGGCCATTGATGGCTTTATTTGAGGTGTTGCGAAGCAGCAAGGACGCATGCAGATCAAGGGCGGTGGATGTGCCGATAACACGCGCTGTACTCGGTCGCAAGCTGAATGCAATTGGAAGCACCGGCGAGTCCCGCGGAAATTCCACGTCAAGCCATTGCGCAGGACCGCTCTCAGCCTTTGCCCATGTACCTAAAGCACACAGCGCAAAGAAGAGATAGATAAGATGAGGGCGTCTACTGGCCATACACGCTAGTGATGGTTACCTGCCCGGTGTCCTCATCGACAAACCGTGCCTCGACCGCTGAACCACCTGTCACTGAAACTCTTGCCCAGCGCGGATGAAGAATGGTGAGAACACTGCCTTGCGAACGAACAGCCACGCCGTCTGGCAGCGAACGCAGCACAGTTCCAGTCACCTGCGGAAGATCGTTACCAGCTAGCCCGCGAATTGACCGGAAGATGCGCTCGGTCTGCTCTCGCGGAATGTGGGTACTCCAGCCCAGGGCAAAGACAAGTGTCAGTGCGGCAGCCACACTTGTGCCCACCAGCAGCTTCCTCCCTTTCTTAACATGGTCGATACAGCGGGCAGCCGCCAGTCCAACCGCGATATTGCCGACCATCTCGCGTTCCAGCCTGGTCCAGTCAGCAATAGCTTCAAAGCTGGTAAGCGTCTCGGTCTCAGCTTGGCGACGCAAT
>CALMAV010000231.1:3571-6240 GCA_937859895.1 uncultured Bryobacterales bacterium
GCTGCTACCTGCTGCTCACAACGGCCACAATGCGCCAGATGACGCCGAATTCGCAGGCGATTGACCCACGACAGATCTTTGCCTGAACCTTTGCCGCCCGATCCTTCGCCAGAGTGTTCGGCCCCGGCAAAGAGAGAAAGCATCGGAAGCACCGGATGTCCGGCCCCGTTCTGCCCACGTCTCGTCATTGATCTCACGACCATCTCCGGGCATCGAGGTAACGCCTGAACTTGATCCGCGCATTCGCTATGTGTGACCGCACCGTAGCCATCGAACAGTTCATCTGCAAAGCAACCTGATCGGCCGGCAGATTTTCAACGTCACGCAACAGAAGGGCGGTTCTCTCTCGTGCAGTCAAAGATGCCAGACCTCCATCAAGCTGCAGCTTGCGCTCTCCACGCAGCAGAACCTGCTCCGGGCTATCAGCGCCTGAACTCCGGGTTTCGGCAAACTCGCTCACATCTGAAAAAACAAAGCGCTTATTCTTACGGAGGAAGTCGATGGCCGTATTGGCGGCAATACGGGAGAGCCAACCACCAGCTTTGTCCAAATCTTTCAACTGCCGCTGCCGCTGTAGAGCCTTGATGAAAGTCTCCTGCGTCAGATCCTGCGCATCGTCCACATTGCCCACCATCCGATAGATCAACAGGAAAATGCGTCGTAGATGAGCCTGCACAAATTGCGTTTGCTCGTCGTTGACAGACGATAGCTGGGTATCGGAGAACAGTGGCGGTAGCGACTCGCTCAAGCCCGGCTCCTCCAGGATGGCGTCACTGGTAACAACCAGTTTGAGAGTCTGCGAACTGTGCGAATTCCGTCCCATTCCGCTCTGAATGATTGACGGAGAACGTCCGAAAACGTGCAGGACCGCGAGGCCATGGAAGTACTCTTAGAGTGTATATGAAAGATGTTGCCGTTATCGGTATTGGCAAGACCGCTTTCGGCGCTTTTCCTACGCAAACTCTGCGCTCCCTCGCACTGGAGGCGATTGGTAACGCGCTGACGGACGCCAATGTCTCGCCCCATGCTGTAGAAGCTTTTTACCTTGGCAACTTTGCTGGTCCTTCGTTTACGGGGCAGAATCATCTTGCTCCCTACATCGGACAGGCTGCTGGATTCGGACCGATCCCCTGTACTCGCTTCGAAGATGCCTGTGCGTCCAGCGGTTCGGCTTTCTATCACGCTTGGCAAGCCGTGCGCGCAGGACTGCACGACGTTGTCGTTGTGGCCGGGGTAGAAAAGATGACTTCCCAAAACACCGGACGAGTGACCGAGATCCTGGCAGGTGCTGGCGATATGGACGGCGAGGGACTGGCTGGCGGAACATTCCCCGCCTTGTTCGGCATGATCGCGCAAAGGCACATGCATCAGTTCGGCACCACTCGTGAACAACTCGCTGCTGTATCGGTTAAGAATCATGCGAACGGCGCCAAGAATCCCCTCGCCCACATGCGCAAGAACATCACGGTCGAGCAGGCCCTTGCAGGTAAGATGATCGCCGATCCGCTTACGGTGTACGACTGTTCGCTCATCAGTGATGGCGCAGCCGCCGTGGTTCTCGTGCCGGTCGACCAAGTCGGTCGGTTCAACGAGCGATGGGCACGAATCCTCAGCGTGGCTCAAACTTCAGATCAGGTTGCTCTTGATCGAAAGGCAGATATCACCGCATTTCCTTCTGTCCGGCAGGCTGGCTTGCGCGCCTATCAGGCCGCGGGCATCGGACCGGAGAACATCGACTTTGCCGAGCTGCACGACTGCTTCACCATCGCTGAAATCGTGGCGAGCGAAGACTTGGGTTTTGTTGCCAAAGGCGAGGGTGGACCATTTGCCGCTTCAGGAGCGACGGCTCTTGGTGGCACTCTTCCCATCAACGCCAGTGGTGGCCTAAAGTCGAAAGGGCATCCGGTGGGAGCTACCGGTGTGGGGCAAATCTGTGATTTGGTTCAGCAGATTCGAGGCGACGCCGGCGAGCGCCAAGTCCAACGCAACCGTATTGGCCTAGCGCAAAATCTTGGGGGCTCCGGCGGCACTTGCGTCGTCAGCATTCTAGGAGCACCCGATGTCCGTTGAACGAAGGCCGCCCGGTCAAGGCGTGGTCTATACCGAGACCGTGGTGCACGCAGCGCCGCCTCGCTATGCGGCTGATGTGCCGTACCAATTAGCGATTATTGATCTTCCTGATGGCAGTCGGCTAACCGTGCGCATCGTTACTTCAGGGGAGAACGAGTGGGCAAAGATCGGCGATATAGTTGAGCTAGTTGAGCAGCGCGATGGAGTTCAGTATTTTCGGTTGCGGGGCGGACAGCCTCTCGCGCCGGAGATCACGGAAGCTGAACCATTGATTTAGCTAAGAAATTGAAGCAACAACGCGACTAACCTACGATCAATTCGGAAACAGTTTCAGAACGACGACCAGCGAGCCCATTGCGAGTTCTGGTATGGAGAAGTAGGACCACGTTGGTGCACGGCCTGTTGCAGAAGATTGTCATGCAACTGCTTGACAGTGCTGGGTTCACTTCTGCTTCGGAGGTGGAACTTCGAATCGATCCGGGCGCTCATCCTATGCCGGATGTGATTGCTTCCAGGACGAAGCTCCCGCCCGGAACCATATCCGAAGAGAGCAACGGACGTTGTCGTTGAGATTATCTCCGCAAACGATGTCTATGTGG
>CALMAV010000232.1:0-1522 GCA_937859895.1 uncultured Bryobacterales bacterium
CACTGGGCGAGGCGGCCAGCGAATATCCGTTATTCCCGGAAAGAACATAATGTGGTGATGACCGGAGGGGGATTTGAACCGGGTGATGTCGGCAAATTCCTTCTGATGGCCATAAGAGCCGATGCTGCGTTGCCGAAGAATGCAAGTGGTAATGGGCGTCTTGCGGCAGCCGTTCTCGCCGCGCCTAGATCGTTTGCAGGTAGAGCGACCGCACAGCCGCCTCCGGTTGCAACAACGGTCTCTGGGAAAGTCTATTTGTTGAATGAGAATGTTCTCGGGATCAAGTCGCTCTCGCTGAACTTCAATCCTCCGCTGCGTCGGTGTCACTTGTCGCAAACGGCCACGCGGAAACGCTGTTAGTGGCAGGTGGGAAAATGAGAGGACGTTCGCGCTCGATTACGACACGATTGCGAACATCAACAATTACAAGATACGCCTGACCTTTCGCGGAACCCAGGCCTATAGAGTTGCGCGAGCGAACCGGGCAGGTGGATGCCAAGTTCCATGGCCGCATACAGTAAATGAGATGCAACGGTCCTAGCTCGACGGAAACGCGTTGCTGATTGCTACTGCCGCTCCGCAGCGCCCGTTCACCGATAGTGAACCCAATCGTGACACAAGCGAGTAAAGGCACAATCGCTTAATAGAGCTGCTCGTGCCTGGAAAGCTCATCTTAGGCACAAGTGGCATCCCGGGTCGGCTTAGCCCGAACCAAGTGCTTGCGTCCCCATGTGCATAGCGCGTCCATGACCGGTAGCAAGGTTCGTCCATAAGCAGAGAGTTCGTAGTGAACGCACGGCGGCACCGTTTGCGCATCGCGGCGATCCAAGATCCCGTGGTCAACCAGCTCATGCAGGTGGCGGATTAACATGCGTTCGGTTATCTCCGGAATGCTACGGCGCAGTTCGCTCGTCCGTTTTGGACCATCCATTAACCGCCACAAGATCGTGCCTTTCCAGCGGCCATCGATGACGGTCAAAGCTGTATCAATCGGGCACGGCGATACTTCTTTCTTCGAAGCTGCCACCCCTTCTCTCCTGCTGACAAAGATGTCAGTACATTGCTTTTCGTCGGTTCTACTCTGACACTGGTTATAGCAGAGACTATGAAACTCCTTGACGTTCTAACTGTAATGACCGCTAGCGGCTTGTTCGGAAATGAGTTCGCCATTGCTGCTTTCGTTCATCCTTCGCTCTTCTCGTTGGGGAACGATGCACATGCCTCCACCGCGAGAAGACTGGCAAGCGTGTTAGGCCGCTATATGCCTTTCTGGTATGCCGCTGTCTTACTCCTGACCGGAGTCGAGGCGTGGTTGCGGCGCGACAACTCTCTTGTCTTGTCTGCCTTCATCACCGCTGCTGCCATCGCCTATACCGTGGCAGTTCTGGTTCCCATCAATAACCGAATCTCAGCACTCGACCTGGCTCATCCCTACGACGGATGGCTGGCTGACCGGCGCACCTGGGATCGCCATCATCGAATCCGAGTTGCACTGCTCTTGCTCCTTTCAGCAGTGGTAACC
>CALMAV010000232.1:1532-4979 GCA_937859895.1 uncultured Bryobacterales bacterium
TCGCGATCGCTTCCATTAGTGATTGCCAACCGATTCAGGAACGGCTCTCAGCAGACGAACCGCGTCAAGCTATTGACGCATATCACCCGAACCACCACGTTTGCCTGGCCGACTGCTGCCCAGCCCCGCGACGCCCATCCCGTCAAACGGTGCTTTCCCAGGACATGCTGACTAACCAATAACCTTCCTGTTACTGGGTCTCGTGACAATTTCTAGTCTGGTTCGAGTCCTATCAATTCGAAGTTGAAGCGCTGGTCCGCAATCTCGATTCGGCGCTGGGAGAGAGGTCAATGCTACGTCCGCGGTTGATGGTAAGTCGGAACAGGTAAAGCTATCAACTACTGACCTTCACATAGGTAAGTGGACTTGCCAGGACGAAGTCGTTTCTCTGACGTGAGTTCCAACGTATTAGGCTCCCGGTAACTAGATGCCTACTTGGGCAGACGCTTGCATCGTCTGCCCGTCATTATTAGTACCCAATCGAGAACCGCTGTTTTGAGTGCGCCGGCTTCTCCAGCTCATCTACTACGGCAATGGCGTAGTCTTCCATAGAAATCCGGGTATCACCCTTCTCATCCATGACCAAATTGTCTTTACCGAGACGGAACTGACCGGTGCGCTGGCCCGGTTCGAAATATCCTGCCGGCGCAAAATAAGTCCAGTCGATGTTTGAGTCCTTTAGCAATTTATAGGCCTTCCCGTGCGAGACAGCAATTGGTATGAACATCTCGGGAACGTTGCCAGAATCCAGCAAAGACACTCCCGGTGCCACTTCCAAACCCCCGGCGCCTCCTACCACTAGCAGTCTAGGGCCACCCGCCTTTGCAAACGCCTTGATCTGGCGCTCTGTTACGCCCACAAGCGCATCGGTATTATCGGCTGGCGGACCATATGCGCTCACCGCCGCGTCGGCTCCTTTCACCAATTCGGCAATTTTGTCTACATCGCTCAGATCGTCTTGCTTTACTGTCACGCCAGCTTGGTTAGGAACCTTCTCGGGGTTGCGAGCCGCAGCCACTACCTGGTGACCCCGTGCGATCAACTCTTTGAGAATGCGGCTGCCGGCTTTCCCGGTAGCGCCGAACAAAACAACTTTCATAGTCTCTTCTCCTAAATCAATAATATTGATTTCAATAGTATTGATACCGATAGGACTACTACGATTCTACTTTTTGCAAAGATAAAAGTTAGTGAAGCAAGATACACGCGGCGTCCATGTCTGGCTGATTGTCATCAAGACGTTCCAGGCCTTGATGGCCAGAGCGAGCGAGAGCTTTGGCAGCACCGGCCTTGGTGAATCCGATTTCCGCGTGCTGGAAGTTCTTCTACACAAGGGACCAATGCCGGTGAATACGATTGGGCCGAAGGTGTATCTAACGCCCGGGTCGATTAGCGTAGCCGTGGACCGCCTATACCATAAAGGATTCGTGTCGCGCGTAGATAGCTCAGGCGATCGCCGTATCCGCATCGTCGCATTGACCCCTGAGGGCAAGAAGCTGATTACGCGCGTGTTTCGCACTCACGAAGCCAATATGGAACGCCTGATGTCGCCATTGTCTGACAACGAACGGGTGCAACTGATGAACCTCCTCAAGAAAGTAGGGAAACATGCAGCGGATCTGTCCAAGTCTTGAGCTGCGGTTACAGGCCCGATCACTCAGGCCGTTGATACATCAAGCAGTTGATATGTGATCTCCACCCGCTTAGCGTATTGCGACTCGTGCAACGCATCGTCCGCTAAACGCAATCAGTTGGCTGGAAACATCTTCGTGGGAGCAATAGGCTTTCGAACGCGCGAGGCTCCTTACCAATCAATCGATAGTGTGCCGAGAATCAGCCCGTTCTTATAGCTCCCGTAGACGCAGCAGGTCTTTCTCATTGCGGTCGGGGTACCAGACTCTACAAGATATATCGTTGCACTCTCCCTCACGATCTCGCAATCGGTCCCCTAGGTACCGGAAAGCAATTTCGCTGAATTTGAGTAGTGCTTTCCCGACTGACTCGCACTCAACTGCAAGCAGATAGGACCCGCTTCAAAGTAATATCCAAGAAGTGTTTAGACTTCCGGTATTAAGCAGGGAATCCTATTCCGGACTTTGACCCTGCTGTTTGGTGACCAGCTTGAAAACTTCCATGCGCTCCATGCTTAGTCTTTTCCAGCCGAAGTTGTTCGGCAACAGGGTAGCCCATTCCACCCCCTACAGCAGCTTGTCCAAAGTGATCGGGAGATCACGCACGCGCTTACCCGTTGCGTGATAAACCGCATTAGCGATAGCAGCAGCTGCTCCGGTGATCCCAATTTCGCCGATCCCATGCGCACCAAGCGGAGTGTGCGGGTCGGGTATATCGAGGAAGTAGGTTTCAATATTGGGGATGTCGGCATTCACCGGGACATAATATTCGGCAAGACTCGGATTCGCAATACGCCCGACACGCTCGTCAAACATGGTTTCTTCAGTAAGCGCCATTCCAATCCCCATGATGATTCCCCCTAGGAATTGAGAGCGAGACGTTTTCGGGTTCAGGATGCGCCCAGTGTCAAAAGAGCCCACCCAGCGAGAGATGCGAACTTCTCCGCTTTCCTCGTTAACACGGACTTCACAAAACTGCGCGCCATAGGAACCCATGGAATACTTCATTGATTCGAAAGGCTTGCCCGATACCGCTTCCGCCTCTACGAAATCTTGTTTGAGCCGGCTGAGAATCGCGACGTAAGTTTCACCTGTCTCGCGTTTATCCCTCCGAAATAGCCCGCTGTCACACGCCCGGACGTCGTCGAAGTGCGAGTCAGCGAGCGGTGAACCCTTATCTTTTTTAGCGAGTATCAGTAGCTCCTGCTGCAGCTTTTCGCACGCTTGCTGGACTGCCAGCGCGACACTGACTGTCTGATTCGAGCCACCCGCGACGGGAGCCTGTGGCAGATTTGTATCGCCATATTCAAAGCGCACTTTTTCCATCGGCAAGCCCAGTCGCTCGGCCGCATGTTGCGTCTGGACAGTGGCCGTACCCATTCCCATCTCCTGCGCCCCGCACTGCACAACCGCTGTTCCATCCGCATTGAGCCTTACTTTGGCAGCGGCTGGAAAGCGAAAAGCAGGATAGAAGGCGGTTGCTACTCCTTGTCCAATCAACCACTTTCCATCGCGGGAGGAACGTGGCTGCGCGGGGCGATTGGCCCAGCCGAACCTTTCAGCGCCGAGGCGGTAAGCTTCTTGAAGGTGGCGGCTGGAGAATTCCGTGCCTTTAGCCGGATCTCGTTCGGGTTCATTTCGCAGGCGCAACTCGACCGGATCCATACCGAGCTCATACGCGAGTTCGTCCATGGCAGACTCCAAAGCAAAGCTGCCTATCGATTCACCCGGAGCACGCATGAACGTGTTTGCCGTCGTATCGAGACGCATCACCTTTTGGCTCAGGAACATATTCTAAAATGCCGTCGAGCAAAGG
>CALMAV010000233.1:0-14280 GCA_937859895.1 uncultured Bryobacterales bacterium
CCTCAACAGGGCAGACCAGTTACTTCCCTGCCCGTAACAATTGGCAACATCGCAGCCCCGCAAGCGTCGGCCTGGACGAGACACGAATCGGCGATGCGATTGCCTTTCATCGTGCGCATGAGACCAAGGCGCCGCGCGATCTTCGCCGGGCACACGATCTGACGTTTGCGCGAGAGGCGTATGGCGAGCCGCTAGGACCTTTCGAGAGTCGCGGCGAACCTACCGGCTTGATTATCAGGCATGGCTACGTGGTGGCCGAGTGGGGCGAGCCTAACCGTGTGGATATGACTTTCAGCGTTACCAAGAGCTTCCTCACGACGACGGTCGGCTTGGCGTTCGATCGCGGACTTATCTCCGATGTGAACGATAAAGTAGCTTCGTACGTTCCAGGCGAGTACTTTGCGAGCGAACACAATCGTCAAATTACCTGGGATCACCTCCTTCGTCAGACCAGCGACTGGGAAGGCACACTTTGGGGTAAGCCGGATTGGGCGGATCGTCCTCCCAAGAGCGAAAAGTTCGAAGACTATATCCAGCGCAAACATAACCAGCCTGGTACAAGCTGGAAGTACAACGATGTTCGAGTAAACCTACTCGCGCTGGCAGCCCTGGAGGTATGGCATCGGCCGCTTCCTCAGATGTTGCGGGAGCTGTTGATGAACCCAATTGGAGCCTCAACAACCTGGCGCTGGCTGGGTTATGACAATTCCTGGGTCAACATTGACGGCATGATGGTGCAGTCGGTATCGGGTGGCGGGCACTACGGCGGCGGCATGTTTATCAGCGCGTATGATCTTGCCCGGTTTGGCCTGCTGACTTTACATCGAGGCAATTGGGACGGCAAGCAGTTGCTCTCCGAAAAGTGGGTTGGAATGGCACTTACTCCTACTGGTCCCAACCCTGGCTATGGATTTGCAAACTGGTTCTTGAACACCGGAAGAAAAGCAATTCCAAGCGCTCCGGCCAATGTGTTCTATCACCTTGGCAATGGCGCCAATGTCATCTACATAGACCCGGACTTGGATATCGTTGCCGTAGTACGCTGGATCGATCCTGATCCTGCCAGTCTCGACGGCTTTGTTTCCAGGCTTCGTGCAGCCGCGAATCAGTAACCTTTAAGCGGCGAGTTTGTCGAGACGAAGTTCCGAGGCGCCGAAGTAAGGAGCTAACGGATACAAGCCAGCCTGGGTGAAGGCGCATCCAGCATGCTCTTCAATCGTTCTAATCTCGGAAGCAAATTTCCACGAATCAAGCTTGAACTGAGTTCGGCAACCTTCAGAGCTAACATTCCGAAGAAACCGCGATTTGAAAAGGCGGTAGCGCTCCTGGTTTGGAGCGAGGGCCCGGCGAGCGGTGATATCGAAGTCCAGCACGAAATTGGTGGCAGCCTCCACAACTGGCGAGGTTGACTGGCTGTCACAAAACTCGAGACATTCCAAATAGCGCTGGTAGCAAGCGCGAAAAGCAGCAGTCCTCTGAGCAGGGGAGGCATTTTCGGAACCGAGTCCATTCTTGCGAGGGGAGGTGGAAGGCACGGGGAAATTCAAAGGCATTTCGCCCATTAGTGGACAACAGCGGTTGTCTCCGGCAGGAGCGATTTCACACTAACTCTTTGCAAGACGTAGACTTAGATTATTTTCACGATCTGTTAACGGCCTAAAACTAAGACATGGCTTAACAACATAGGTGACAGTGTTCGACACAGGCAACTTGACGGCAAGGCCACTAATGAAGCACGAGCCAAGGTGCTCCCGGATCGCGGGTGATACAGTCGCCGCCCCGAAGTCTCTCCATAGACGTTCGACAAGCCGGCAATGCATCCAAGCGGATTCCAGATGCGATGCGCGTTTCAAAGAACCTACTTCTATTGAGCTTCAGAGGGCGTAATCGTCAGGTTTTAGCGACCATGCGCCTGATGGTATTCGGCGCGATCCGCAGCAACGTTGGGAGCAGCTTGGTCTGGCCTGGTAAAGCCATTGGCCTCCGGCGCTTTAGTGCCTTAAGAGTGACCGCCGCCACCTTCGCGGGGGACATCTTTTTTCCGTGACGTTCGCGTTCATGGGTGTATCCACCATGGGCGGAAGTAATTCGAGGACGTGCGTCCCTTTGGGAGCAAGCTGCCTTCGCAGCCCTTCAGCGAAGCCGTGCAGGCCCGCCTTCACAGCACCGTAAGTCGGCGCGCGCGTGGGAGAAACCAGGGCGTAGCCTGAAGTGACAAACACGATGGCGGTCATGGCCGGCCAGCGATTCAGCACTTCGCCCGTGAGCTGGATGGGTCCTGTCAGATTAAGCGCGACCTCTTGTTCGAGATCTTGGGTGGCGTTGGCGTCTGATACGAAGTTTCGTTTAACGAAGCTGCCGGCATTGTTGATTAGAATGTCAAGCTGACCGAATCGTTCGGCAACCGTTTGCAGCATAGCGGTCCTTGCTTCACCACTGGTCACGTCGGCTTTGATGGCTAGCGCGTCCGGGTGCGCTCCGGAGAAGCGCTTAAGAGCGGTTTCTGATCGACCGCAAACAGCTACGGCAGCGCCCTGTTGCATGAAGGCTTCAGCTAGACTCAAGCCGATACCTGAGGTGCCTCCGGTTATGAGGACAACTTGTTTCATTTTAAGCTCCTTCGCTCTTTTGGAGATTGCTCCAAAGTCACAACCGAATATCTGTAAGCAATATGCGCCTAGAACGCTGTGCTGGGGACAAAGGTCACAAGCTTAAAACAAACCAGGGTCGGCGATAAATGGGCGATCCTGACCGTTATGCAACTGGAGACAGCGAGGAACCTTCTAGGGAGCTGCGTCGCGCCATCGATGGGATTTAAAAAGCTGTTGATGCTCACGCTCCCGGACACCGAGCGAGACGAATCTATTAGGGTGCTGTATATCGAGCAAACCGCCCAGCGTCGAATATGCACGGAGCAACCTCGGTACAACATGCCCAATTCTTAAAAGGGACGGGCGCGTCGCGCCGAAACGCTAGCGCTTGCCGATGAGTTTACGTCCGCCTGTCACACCTAGAATAGAGATGCCTACCGTAAACAGACCCAGCATGCCCGGCTCAGGAACAGCAGCGGTTGGAAGCGTAGCAGTTGACACATCAGAGATGCTCAACTCCCAAGCATTCGACCGGTTATCGCCTGTGATGTCGCAGAACTGACCATTTGAACAGCCAAAGACCGCCGTGAAGTTCGGGTCAGTTTCTGCAAAGCCCGCGGACAAAGTTGGACCATTGCCGAAGTTGTCATATTGACCCAGTGCAATGGTGTAGGTACCCGCGCTGAGGACACTGGAAAGATCAACGTCGTAACGTTGTCCCGTTACTCGGTCAGGAGCGCTAGCGGGTCCATCATCGTTTTCATTGATCAACGCCCCAGAACCGTCGTAAAGCGAAATCAGCGGATCAAACCCACCACCTGCTATCGTGCTGCCAACAGCATTCACCCCACCTGCATACGAAAAGGTCTGGATAGTGACCGTGGTCGGAGCATCTAGAGAGAAATTTACAAGTTGAATATCACTGTCGCCAGTAAATGAGCCCTGAAAAGAGAAGTTTGCTGCGCTAGCAAGCGAAGCGGAAAGACTTGAGATAAAAAGAATACCGAGGAGTGTTGAACGCAAAGTAGATCCAAGCGGCTGGAAGCCAGTACAAAAAGTTGGGAATCTTACTTCCTAACGTTATAGGACGGTTCGATGCTCTTCAAGCGAATTCGAGTCAAGACTCTGTTTCAAGTTACGGTTTAGTACCAGAGGACGTACTATCTCCGATTTCACGTCCTCGAGATTTGTGTGTGGCTTGTGATTCTGCAGGAAGAGGGCGCGGTGATTGCCCGACTCAGTATCGCAAGTACTGTAGAAAAGTTTACCCGCTGGTAGTAGAAAGAACGCCTTTTTCGCTATGACGTAGAGGGTATCTAGGGTGAGCTACTTCGGCGAGCGTAAGGCAATGAAGAGAAATCCCTGCAAATAGTTGAATTTACAAAGCGCGAACGACTTTTCGTTATATGGCCATGTGGTTGCTTTAAGCCCCATGGGAATGAGAGACATGAAACAGAATCTGAAACGATTGTTGTGCAGCGCGGTCTTTGTTATATTGCCAATCCAGGGCTGGGCCCTGACAGCAGGCCAAACAACCAGCACTGCGGCCGACAATACGAAAGTCAATAAGGGCGACGCCAGCAAGCAGGCGCCTACCGCTGACAAGGGAAAGAACAACCTTTCCGATAGGCAAGTAATGGCGCACATTCGCCGTGATGTTGTTCACGACAAAGCTCTGTCAACTTATGCTCACAATGTAAAGATTGTCAGCAGTAATGGCAAGGTGACCCTGCGTGGGCCGGTCCGTACAGATCAGGAAAAGCAAACCATTGAGCAGTATGCAAAGAAGTATGCCGGCGATATGAACGTGACAAACGACATCACCGTGCAGGCAGATAAGAAGTAAGTAGCTCAAAAGGAGATTATTATGGCAGGAAAAAACACAGCAGTATACGGGATCTACGCTCACCGATCAGAAGCCGAGATGGCAGTGGATCGCCTAGTTGAGGCAGGCTTTCGGCACGAGGACATATCGGTTCTCCTGCAAGACAATGTCGGAACGAAAGACTTCGCCCACACCAAGGAAACTAAGGCACCGGAGGGAACCACGGCAGGAGCACTGACCGGTGGCGCAATTGGTGGAACGCTCGGGTTGCTGGCCGGTATTGGCGCACTTGCGATTCCTGGTGTTGGACCATTCATCGCCGCTGGTCCGATCATGGGTACTCTGGCCGGGCTGGGTTCTGGTGGTTTAGTCGGCGGCATGATCGGTGCTTTAATCGGCATGGGCATTCCGGAGTACGAAGCTAAGCGTTATGAGGGTCGCATCAAAGAGGGTGGCATTTTGCTGTCTGTCCACTGCGACAGCAGTGACTGGGTTGCAAAAGCAAAAGACTTGCTACGGCACACCGGAGCGACTGATGTGTCCTCAACCGGAGAGGCCTCGGCTGATTTCGCCGAAAGTGACCGCCCACTCCATCGCGGTACCAGCATCCTCTAAATTCCTTCCTAACGCTTAGGAATTGGCACTGGCTGCCCCGAATCTGTCGGAGCCCAGTGCCATTGTTATTTTGGTCACAAGGTTCTGGTCGTTGGCGCTCCGAATGGTCCATATGTCGGAGTTCCAGGCCTCCAAGAGTGATAGTTCTTTGGAGTCAATGGCCTTGATACGAGTCAGACACTCGTAGCAGTTGAGCAGATTCTCTGCCAGGTACTGAATCCCGCTTCGAACCGGCACAGACCCTAATGCCTCACAGATTTTCTCATTCTCCAGGTACCCCGGAATCTCTTCCGCAAAGTCCAACATCAGTTTATGTTCGTTTCGCTCCTGCCAGACTGTTGGACCGTAAAACAAGACCGACCAACCGTTCTCCGAAGCTATCCTTTGAGCTACGAAGCTTCGCCAAATATCTGTCATCCGAAATGAACAATAGGTGGGTAGATACATTAAAGGGAAAGCGTCGGCCCACCATCGGGTGTTCTGACTGTTAAATGGAGTCCAGGAACCTGGGCCGAAAGCTACTGAGCGATCTCGGCGAAAACTAATGGGAAGCGGTAGAAGTAAGCGATAAATTGCGTCAACGTCCGGATCTCCATCTGCCAGACCTTGCTGAATGGGACAGTCGCAATCTTCAGCGACGAGAGCCTCGAAGGGAGGTTGGTCGGTCTTTACATGCTGTAGTGGAAAGCCGCGCGGCCAAATTAGCTCATCGCTGAAATAGCGATAGGCATTGACCCAGCCGGCATCTTGCAATGACGAAGTACGAACCGAGCGCACAGGCTGCTGCCAGAACTCTTCCCGCGGTTTATTGTCATCGTCAGTTTCGAGAATGATCTCCGCCCCACCTGCCATAGCAAGCAAGTATCCGATGTTCTTTCGCGAGTAGTGTCGCGGAGGCACTAGTCGAGCGTACTCAAACTCAAGCTGCCTTTGTCTTTCTAGGGAGTAAAACTCGCAATCAGGCAGAGAAAAGTCCGTAGGACTCTTGCTATCGCCGATCAGATAGAACGGGATTTGGCGCTGTCTCGCCCCTCCGGCGAGACTGGCCAGAGTTGTGTTGGGTGCCGAGATGGATGTCACCACCAAGGCTGTACGCTCCCGCATGGAGACTCCTCTTCTGTCTACTAAACCAATGCAACTTAGTCAGTCGCCATAGCTGCTCAAAGGCATCGCGCAAAGCCCTGAAGCCCAATCTAGGACTCGGATTGCGATAGCTAATCGGGACTTCGACATAGGCGAAATTGCGACAGTAAACCTTGATCTCAGTCTGAAAGAAATGAGCCTTGGAATGTATACCGCGCTCGAGAAGTTGCTCCATAGTTCGTCGGGAGAACATCTCGAAGCCGCTCGTCATATCCTTCAACTTCGTCCCAAGCAACCAATTGGTGAGTACCGTCCCTCCCAGGCTTACCAGGTAACGTTTCAGAAGTGGATCATCCATCTTGCCGCCAGGCATGAACCGGCTCCCAAAAACACAGTCAAGCGGCTGATCTAACTTCGCTAAGAACCGCGGTATTTCACTTGGTTGATGGCTGAAGCCAGCGTCGATTTCCAAGATCCAATCGCAACCGGCGGCTAAGGCTTCACGGTACCCTCGCACGTATGCGTCAACCACGTTCCTGCATTCCGGCGCCCAAACGATTTGGAGACGGCTATCGGTGATGCTGTACTCCCGCAGGTAGTGCAACGTACTATCCTTGCTGGCCTTGTCTACCACCACTAAACAAATGACACGAACAGAAGGAGAAAATTGCTGCAGCACAGCCTGTACAAATGGAACCGCCTTCTCACCTTCGTTTGCCATCGGGCAAACAACGCCAACAAACCAACCCCCGTCTTGAACCATTCCTCTATCAGCGCCGATGTTCGACAGCTGTTACCAACTCGGGTTTAAGATACAAACTCTGAGTATACGCACTGCGAACACTACAGATAGTCAGAACTATAAGCCAAAGACCTCCAGCAAACCATCTGACTACTTGCCACGCCGCAGTGCCGAAGCAATCTGCCTAGCCATATCTGACTGGACTAGGTGTTCCAGCGGCACCGGAAGTGCCCGACACCAATTGGGCGTTTGATCGCCAGTTGTTGCCGGAACATTCGGCCTTTCATAGGCAACGGCTGCATCGTCAAGAGCTGCAGTCAGAATGCGAGATGGAGCTTTCGCCAGGTACGCATACGCTCGCACAATTACATCTTCGACTCTTGCATCTTCGGTCAGCCCAGTTACTTGCTGGACCCGGTCGCGGATCTCGCGGAGGCTCGCCTCATTCGGATTCAGGCCGAGTTCCCGCTGTCGCTGCACATCCTGCTCGCTCCACATACCAGCTACGGTCGGAAGATCGTGGGTGGTGACAGCCGCCAGTGCTTCTTTGGGGTACTCCGACGAATCATTCTTTTCGAACCAGAGCAGCCTATAAGAAAGAACGCCCCAGGCAGTCAGCTTCTCGCGGGCTTCTTCCTCCACTGTTCCAAGATCCTCGCCTACAACGTAGGCACGCGCCCGCTCACTTTCGAGCGCGACAATGGCCAGCATTTCGTCCGGATCATAGCGTACATACCCGCCCTGGCTGGCTGGAGCACCATTTGGTATCCAAAACAGTCGGAATAATCCCATTACGTGGTCAATGCGCAGGCCGCCCCCGTGCCGGAAAGCAGCTCGAATCGTTTGGATGAAAGGCCGGTACGCCGCCGCGTGCAGCTTGTGTGGCACGAATGGCGGCAATCCCCAACTCTGGCCTTGCGTATTGAACTCATCCGGTGGCGCGCCAACACCGACCCCAGCCGCCAGATAATCCTGCCAAGCCCAGGCATCGGCGCCATCCGGATCGACACCGATTGGAAGATCCTGCATCAAGGCAAGGTGATTCGCGCATCGTTGCAGCTGCTGATCCAGAAGGAACTGCACCCATTGGTGAAAGCGAATGCGGTCCCCATTTTCGCCGGCGAACTTAGCAACGTCTGGTAATTTCGGATGCTGATACTGCTCTGGCCAGCCGTGCCAGCCGGACTTGAATTGCTCGGCCAAGGTGCAGAACAGCGCGTAACGCTCTAGTTCCTGGCCACGAGCCTGGCAGAACGCCTCAAATTCAGCATTGGTGCTGACGTGTTGCCAGAGGCTCTCCAGAGCGCGCATTTTGAGGAGAAACACACGATCACGGTCAATGATTGGCGAGCTGTTTAACTCGTGCCCTTGCCTTACTAATTCATCCCAGTCCGGCACCGTGGCCGCACTCGCGCCCTCTATCCACTCGATGTGAAGCCATAGCGGGTTCAGGAAGATGCGGGAGGTGGGGAAGTATGGGCTTGTCTGTTGAGGAAGTATGGGCGTTGCCGAACTGAGCGGATTGAGCAGCATCATCCCTGCCCCTAGCTCCTCAGCCGACCAGCGCGCCAGCCGGTCCAAATCAGCAAAGTCGCCGATTCCCCAGCTCTCCTCCGATCGTGCGCCGTAGAGCTGAACGGCCCAACCCCATACCGAGAGGTCCTCCGGCATCCAGCACTTGTTTGGACTGACGATCAGACTGATTGGCCGATCGCTGTTGTCAAGCCTAATTTGGTGATAGCCGGATGGAAGATCAGACGGCAGAGCAGTGGTAAAAGCAATCTGCTGTCCGGATTCGAGCGTCACAGAGCCACTCTGCCCAACCTCCCGAGCCTCTCCACATTTGAGGAAAAGGACACCGTTGTCTAGCTCCGGGCCATCGCTCCCCGGCTCCGCATCCATAGCCTTTAACAGCGCATTGATAGTTGATTGCCCGGTATTATGCCAGTTGCCAAGCGCGTCCTCATAGGTCAGGTCAATGCCCCAACCATTCGTACGCCGCTTGCTCGGTTCTTTGGTCATCGGCTTAGCTTCCACAATTAAGAATGTACGATGCGCACCTGCCAAAACCCGTTTTCCCTTGTTTAGGCGTTCATATGTCGTGTAGACTTTTCGTATCTATTGCTCCGATAGCAACTCGTATCTTTCCGGTCAAAAACAGACAGCAAGTTTTGGGTACAATTTGCTTCGGACCTGCATCTTAGCCATGTAAGAAGCGTTAAGCTCAGAGCGAGTTTGTTCGCCAGAATCAAAACAGACGATTCTGATGCTGTTCTTAAAGGAGACTCAGTAATGTTCGCTAATTCCAATTCCGAAGCGTCGACCGGAAAGGCTTTTCCGCTGTGGGAAAGCCTTCGGCTCATGGCGGTTGACGACGAGGACGAAGATGAAGACGTGGTCGATGACGATGACGATCTGGACGACATCGACGACGAAGACCTGGACGAGGATCTTGACGATGAAGATCTAGACGATGATGCGCTTATCGATGACGAGGACGCAGACGATGAGGATAATTTAGAGGACGACGAAGAAGACGACGAGGAGTAGTTTCCGTGAGCCTTGTCCCCGTCCGATAAGGCTTACTCTCCAATAATCTTCACCAGTACCCGTTTCCTTCTCCTTCCATCGAATTCTCCGTAGAAGATTTGTTCCCAAGGCCCGAAGTCAAGTCGCCCACCAGTAATCGCAACTACCACTTCGCGGCCCATAACCTGCCGTTTCAGGTGCGCATCAGCATTGTCTTCTCCCGTACGGTTATGGTCGTATTGGATTGTAGGTTCGTGAGGAGCGAGAGTCTCGAGCCAGCGTTCGTAATCACAATGGAGCCCGCTTTCGTTATCGTTGATGAAGACAGACGCCGTAATGTGCATGGCGTTAACTAGCACAAGGCCCTCCTTTACCTGACTTTGGCGCAGGCATTCGTGCACTTGGTCGGTAATGTTGATAAATCCCCGTCTCTCCGGAGTCTGAAACCAAAGTTCCTTCCTGAAGCTTTTCACCGTTGCCGCTCCCCCTACTTGCCCAGGCTGGCTTCGGCCATGGTTAGGAATACGTTGCGCAGACTATCAGTTCCACCGTCAGATCGCTGGATGAGGAGGATGGAAATTAGATCGTTCTGCGGATCGATCCAGCCCTGGGTTCCAAACGCTCCACCGTGCCCGTATGTACCTTTGGCATGCCCGGCCAGTTCCCCCAAGGGATCGGTTACGACTTCCCAAGCAAGGCCGTAGTCGGCTCCCCGCATCCAACCAACCGGATGTATACCGGTCGTGTGGGGTTCGGTCATCAGGTGCACAGAGAAGGGGGAAAGGTAACGCTTTCCGCCGTACTCACCATTGTTTAGCATCATGCGGTAAAGATGCAACAGGTCTTCGGCAGTTGAGTACAAGCCCCACCCTGGCGCAGGAAAGACCGCTCCGCTCCGATGTTTTGCAGGGTCGCCGCCTAGAATGCTGGCCGGGGCACGCACGAGCTTGCCATCCTTACTCGCGTACACCATGGCGATCCGCCCCACTTTGTCTGCCGGCGGGTAGAAGAAAGAGTCCTTCATCCCAAGCGGGCGCAAGATTCTGCCCCTGATGAAATCTTCGTATTTTTGGCCAGAGCAGACTTCGATGATTCTACCCAGGATCTCGATGCCAGGGCTGCTGTAGCTCCACTGTGTTCCCGGTTGGAACAGCAGTGGCTGACGCGCTAACTGCCGAACCACTTCGTCAAGCGGCACATTCATCAGCTGCTGATAATCATGAATAGCCGGCGGCGCAGGATCCTGAATACCAGCCGTATGTGTCAGAAGATCGCGAATGGTGATGGCATGCTCCGGAACTGCCAAGCGCTCTGCATCAGGGCCCACCGTAGTGGCAACGTGCATCTTCTTGAACTCCGGCAAGTACTGGTCCACCGGATCGCGCAGTGCTAGCTTTCCCTCTTCGGCCAGCATCATGATTCCAATGGCAGTCACTGGTTTGGTCATTGACATGATCTGAAAGATCGTGTCCTTCTGCATAGGCCTGCCACTCTCTACGTCAGCCATGCCCGTTGCGTCAAACTCGATTGTGTCCCTGCCATGAGCAACCAAGGTGACTGCACCTGCGACAGTCTGCTTGTCGACGTACTCCTTCATTCGCTGCGGTATCTGCAAAAAAATCATTTCGTTCGCTCCAGGCGAGTGGGTCGACTGGCTCAGAACGGGCAGCATCATCGCACTGAAAGCAAGAGCAAGACGAAGACAATGGGCAGGCATCGGATCAGCATATCGGACCTATCTCCTCACGTTTTAACTGAGGCAGCCGATTAGAATGGTGAACCAATGGTAATGGCTGGGCAGCGACCTTCAGCCGTCCACAAGCTTCCGAGGAGTATTGGTTTAGAGGCATCTCTAAGCTTGCCTTGTGCGATTGGCAGAGCTTTTTGCTCCAGGCCCAAATCGTCCTTCGGCTGCTTAGCCGTCGGGTCGCTATTCTGCTTTCGGACTCGTGGTTACCGGCAACCGCAGATACTTTTTTCAGCTCAGCAGGCGCCGTCTGGGCCAGCTCTTACAACGAAAGATTCTGAGGAGTTGCAGAGGCTCTTGCGCCTTCAGAATCGCCATGTCGCCGTACGGTTCAATCAGTGCAACCTGCCGAGGACGCCAGCTAATCTTTTGGACCGACTCCTGATGTGGAAGGAGATTGCTCTGAACACCACTGCCATTGACCACACTTCGGTACAACCGGACGAAGTGCGTGTCTTTGGCGAACAGTTTGGCCCGGCTCGAGCCAGCCCTGCATGGCCATCGTCCCTATTGAAATCATGGGATTCGAAGTGGCTCTACCAGTTCTGGCATCCTGTCACCGCCATCCAATCTGCCCAGCAGAATGGCAACCCGGTCGTTGTGCCGGACCCTGGTTGGTATCCCTTGGGTTCGCAAGCCGCCAACACCCGAGGTCCTAACTTCACGCCGCCCTTCCCGTCCTATGTCTCAGGTCATACGGCCACTGGTGGAGCTCTCTTTCAGACACTGCGGCATTCCTACTCGGAGACACGCCTTTTACCTTTACCTCCGACGATTGGAACGGCTTAATCGGGATGCAGGCGGCAACCTTCGCCCTCTACGAGTACACTTTCTTCAGCAATCTGACTGAAGCGGAAAGCGAGAATGCCGAGAGCCGCATATACTTGGGCGTACGTTGGCAATCCGATGCAGATGAGGGCATCGTACAGGGCAAACACGTGGCTGATTGGGTGTAGGACCACGCCTTTCAACTGGTGCATGCGGAAGAGCGCTATTGAATTTCATTTGGTTACTGTCCATGTCGCGCGAGTGCAATGTTGCATTCAATGACGGGAAGAATGGACTTCACCCGGAGCCGCAATCGAATAGTGGAGTTCTGGGGTAGCGGTGTCAACCAGCAGTGGAGCTTTGGTCTCCCATAACGTCCCAATGGGGTACTCCTTCGATCTGCTCGACATTGCCAACAGGTTTAAAGTAAGTAGGGTTTAGCAGTTTAAGAAGCTCGGACTCTATTCTGAAAGATAGAGCTATGAGACTAATAACCTTTTCTGCCTTGATGGTTTTGTTTGCAGCTGGAGAAGCATGTTCCATGCAGGATGCACGAGGAATCGCTGATAAGCGGAGCGATTTTCGCCAGTTTATTCCCATGAAGACTGATCCTGCGCATGATCAGCTAAAAGCTGTAAAGCCGTACTTCCGTCGAGTCGATCGCGGGTCTATCATGCAAGCGATTCAACGTGCATGCAATGGCCGCCGTAGGGGTAGTTCGCTGTACGATCCAAAAACAGGAGCGGGCTACTACATCAACTGCAATCCTAAAAATCAACAATTGTTAAACGGCTATGTGCCCATAAATCCATCAGTGCAGCCGCACTCGCGATAGGCTGATGTGGACAGGCCTGATGTGGATGGGTCTGCTGTGGACAGCCTGACTTGAGCGGTTCGTTAATCAGGCGAACTTGTGCCAGCTGTCTGCTCAGTTCGACCAGTCTTCAATGAACCGTTATTTGGGATCCTGAGGCATTGGTGAAGCGATCAGTTACTCCACTTGACTTGCATTTTGGTCCTCTTGCACTGGGTTCTTATGGGTAGCTCGCGCTCTCAAGCTTAATTGAAATTGCGAACCGCTCAGTCGGCTATGCTGGTTTCGCGCATTCTAGAGAACTGCTCAAGTCAGGCCGTCCACTTCAGCTCTCATATTGCCGCAGCATGATCTGGCTGAGTGCTGCGCGCTGGTAGTTGACTGTCTAGACACTTTTCATCATAATAGCCATATGCCGAGGTCGAAAAGCGACGACAAGCGTAGCGCCATCATCAACGCCGCGACTCGCGCGATTGTGACGCAGGGGTTGAGTGCTCCCACGGCGGGCATCGCTAAAGAGGCTGGTGTTGCCAACGGCTCCCTCTTCACTTATTTCGAGACGAAGTCCGCCCTCTTCAACGCGGTTTACCTCGAACTTAAGACCGAGATGGCAACTGCTGCATCCCACGGCTTTCGGGAAGGTGACGAACTTCGGGAGCAGTTCTTTCGCGTTTGGCAAAACTGGATGAATTGGGCGCTCTCCTTCCCCGAAAAGCGGCGAGCCCTTGCTCAGCTTGACGTCTCTGATGAGATCACACCGGCCACCCGCGCGGCGGCGCACGGGGCAATGACACAAGTCACAGCGTTACTGGAACAGGTTCGCGCCATCGGTTCCCTACAAAGAGCGCCGATGAATTTTGTTCTCACGCTCATGAATGCAGTGGCTGAGGCGACCATGAATCTTATTGCTCAGGAGCCTACGAATGCTAAGAGGCACTCCAGAGTCGGCTTTGATGCCCTCTGGCGGATGATGACCTAACATTTTGGCCTTGTTAATGACTGACTAGACAGACAAAAAGGAGAATGAAAATGACAACACAAAATTCCAGGGCGAATGATCCGCAACGTAAGGCATACATCATCACCGGTCCAACCTCGGGCATCGGCCGGGCGACAGCATTAGAGATCGCAAAGCACGGCACCGTTGTGCTGGTAGGACGCGACTGCGAGAAACTTAAACAGGTCGAGAAGCAGGTAGATCGCACGGGCGGACGCGCTGTTTCTGTTGTCTGTGATCTCGCCGACATCGTAAGCGTGCGGCGCGCGGCGCAGGAGATTATCAATCTTGCTCTCACACTTGCAGGGCTGGTCAACAATGCGGGAGTCCACCAAGCAAAGCCGACGAAAAGTGCGCAAGGCTGGGATGTGACCTTTGCGACTAACCATCTCGGGCCGTTTGTGCTGACAGAAGCATTACTGCCGCATCTCCCTGATGGCGCCAACATAGTCTTCATTGCCTCTGGTGTCGAAGACCCCGAACGCAAGCCCGCGAAGGTCGCTGGATTTCGCGGTGGTCGCTATATCTCCGCAGAAGCGAGCGCACGTGGTGAGTGGAAGCCGGGTGGC
>CALMAV010000233.1:14290-17452 GCA_937859895.1 uncultured Bryobacterales bacterium
AAGATGCCGGGCTCAGACGCTTATGCTACGTCGAAGCAGTGCCTTCTTGCCACAGCGCTAGAGTCTGCCCGCGAGATGCCGCGCCTGCACTGTAATGCCGTCGAGCCCGGCTTCACTCCCGCTACTGCTCTCGGCCGAGAGAGCAATGCCTTCGTACGCTTTCTGTTGAAATACGTTCTTCCGCTGCTGGTGCCCTTCATGAAATATTGGAGCACCCCGAAACAGGCCGCGCGCGTGATTACAAAGGTGCTTTTAAATGAAGGGGGCGCGACCGGGGTGTACTACGACGATAAAGGCCAGCCCATGTCCGCCTCCGCCCTTGTGAAGGACCCGAAGTTTACCGCCCGCGTCGTTGCCGAGACACGCGCTCTACTGGCGTCCCTTGAACCAGTTACTTAAGGAGAGCACAGAGGCCAAGCCCGGGTAAGTTAAATAGAGTGAAAGAAATAAGCAAGCAAACGCGGTCCGCCTAAACGTTATTCTCGGCGTCTGCTGTATGAGTCTGCTGGTAGTTGGCATGGACGTGACCATCGTCAACGTCGCGCTGCTTGCGATCCAGCATGACCTGCATGCCGACATGGCGGGATTGCAGTGGATTGTTGACGCTTACACGCTTGTCGTCGCCAGCCTGCTCATGCTCTCGGGCTCGCTGTCCGACCGCTTTGGCCGCCGTCAGGTCTTCCAACTCGGCCTCATTCTCTTCACGGGAGGTTCGCTCTGGTTTATGCCGTGATCGAGGGCCCGCGTGCCGGTTGGAACTGGCCTCCCATTCTTGGGCTTTTCGCCATGGCGGCAGTCTTTCTCATCTACGAGCCTCGCCTGAAAGAGCCTCTTGTTGACCTGCGCTTCTTTCGCAGTGCCCCCTTCAGCAGCGCTACTCTGCTGGCGCTCTGCGTCTTCGCATGCTTCGCCGGCTTTCTCTTTCTGAATGCGCTGTGTTTGCAGCAAAGTCGCGGCTTTTCAGCCTTTCATACTGGACTGTGCACCCTTCCTTTGGCTGTGACAATGATGATCTCTGAGTTGTGCTTGTCAAATTCTGCAAAAAGGGATTGGGCAAACGGGCCTTTCTAAGTTTTGGTTTGAGGTTTAGGCAGCATCGCCGAGGTTCCGGCGGGCTTCCTTTTTCTGCTCGGCAAGCGGTTCCATGTTGAGGTATTGCATGGCCTCGATCCAGTTCTCGTCGATCTCCACTGCTAAAGCTCGCACTAGGCGCAAACAGGCGGCTGCATTCGGAAAGATGCGGACCACTAAGGTACGCCGCTTGATCTCCTCCATGAGCCGTTCCAGCATGTTGGTGGACTTCATGTTCTTGTGGTGCTGCCGCGGTAATCGATAAAAGCTCAGGGTCTCTTCGATGTTCTTTTCCACCCAGCTACAGAGCTTGCCGTAGCGCTTGCCCCACTTGGTGAGCCAAGCGGCCAAATCCCGCCGTGCTTCCTGGGCATCACGGCGATCGTAGATCTAGCGCAACTCCTGCAGGCAATCATCATCGGCTTTGCGCGGCAGGTAGTCCAAAGCGTTCCGCAGGAAATGAACATAACAGCGTTGCCAAACTACTTCGGGCAACACTTCTTGAATGGCCTTCCGAAGACCCGCATGGTCGTCGCTGACCACGAACTCGACTCCGTGTAACGAGCGTCCTCGCAAGCTTGTCAGCAACTCGCGCCAGCTGGAGAGACTTTCCCGACTCGCCAGCTCAACGGCAAGCACGCTGCGCTTACCTTCCCAGTTGATTCCGATGGCAACCAGTACGGCTTGGCTCCGCACCGCTCCATCTTCCCGCACCTTTTCGTAGCGAGCGTCTAAGACCAGGTACGGATACGGCTCTTCCAGGCGCCGCTTCGCAAATTTCTCCAACTCTGCGTCTAGTTGCCCGACAATCCGGCTGATGGTTGCCGAACTGAACTCGTGCCCACACAGCTCTTCCGTGATTGCTTTGACTTTCCGCGTAGACACGCCTTGCACATACATTTCCAGCATCGCCGCTACTAGAGCCTTCTCACTCCGCTGGTAGCGTTCGAACACCTCGGTTCGAAAACGGCCTTGTCGATCTTGCGGAACTCGTAAGTCCACCTTGCCCACTCTGGTAACCAGCGTTCGACTGTAGTAGCCGGCTCGGTAGCCTAGTCGAGTCTCGGTCCGCTCACTCTTACATGCCTGAAGAGCTTCTTCCATCTCTCCTTCCAGCACCTCCTGCAGCGTCTCTTCGATGATCGTTTTCAGCAGATCCCGATCTTCGCTTAACGCTTTACGGAACTCTTCACTCCACTTGCGCACCTTTGCGCTATCCTGCTTCCGGGTCATCTTCGTCCTTTCCTTTCTTCACCGCCAAGTGAATGTGAAAAGGCTTAGTTTGACCCACCTCCTTTTGCAGAACTATTGAAGCTTAACCGATCTCTGCCCCATCTCCGGCCGTCTCGTGGCCATCTGGGGCGCACGTCCTTCATTACTTATTTCCGGTTGCGCGCTCACCTTGCCACCCTCATTCTTAGCGCCCTTATCCTTCACCACGCCGCTCCTGCAGCTTCTGTTAGCCTATGCGTTATTCGGTCTGGGCCTCGGCATGGTCAATCCTGCCATTACCAACAGTGCCGTTGCCGGTATGCCCCTTTCCCAGGCTGGAGTACCGCCGCTATAGCCTCCACTGGCCGGCAAGTTGGCGCTGCCCTGGGTGTTGCGGTCGCTGGAACAGTGCTCACGCAAGCCATGCCACAGTACGCGGCTTCGCCCAAGCGACCCACCCCATTTGGGGCATCATGACCATCTGCGGCCTGCTCGTTCTGCTGCTTGGCTGGGATTCTAGCAGTACCTGGGCTCGCAACAGCGCAGATAGAGTAGCCTCTCTTAATTACTAATTAGCCGACTCGGTTCGGTAGGTACTCAGAACAACACAAGCTGGATTATGAGTACCGGAATCTTCCTACTCAACATTGCTATTGCGCTCCCTCCGGCTTTCCTGCACAATACCTAAAGGCGAACAAATGGCGAATACGAACGTTCTTCATTCCATTCCCTTTGGTTTCCGATCTCCGGAATCTCCCTTTGTTTCACTGCCTCTTCCTGGACTTAAGTCTTTGTTTTCAGAAGGCTTACGGCTAGGTGGCATTACCCGGTTGGAAGGCGGACGTTCGGCTGGTTGCACGACCATCGGCTTGCACATCC
>CALMAV010000233.1:17462-18868 GCA_937859895.1 uncultured Bryobacterales bacterium
TCCTTGCTCAAGCGACAGGCCGGGGCGAAATCTGCGCTGTGGTGGATGTACAGAACCAGTTCCATGTTGAGTCAGCGGCTAAAGCCGGCGTAAGGCTCAATCATCTAGTCTGGATCCGCTGCAATGGAAATGCCGATAAAGCCATGCACGCTGTCGATCTTCTACTTCATGCCGGTGGGTTTGGAGTTATTTGGCTCGATCTCTGCGAAGTAAGCCCGCGCGTGGTCCATCGAATTCCGCTCTCCCATGGACATCGTTTTCGCCGCGTTTTGGAAGATACTTCTACCAGCTTATTGCTTTCTAGTACGGATATGGGCTACAAACCTCCTGCTTCTAACGTTTTACAGCTAAAAGCTAAAGAAGCCAATTGGGCTGAAAGTCCGGCAATCATTCAAAGGGTAAACACTGTGGCTACACTTCAGCGCCCTTCCGGTCCTCTTTTGGAGTCTCTGCACTTGCACGCTGTGATCTAACCATGTACGCCTGTCTTCACTTGAATCAGCCGGTTGCATCAACCCAACTGATGAGCCTGGCTTTGCAGTTCTCTCCCGCTGTGGAGCAAACCTGTCACGATACGGTTGTCTTTTCGATTGCCGGGTTGCGCAAGCTGATCGGCGCCCCCCACCAGATTGCCTCAGAAATCTGTCGTTATGGGTTCGAATGGAAATTACAGGCCAACCTCGCCATTGCCGCCAACCCAGATTCAGCCGTTCTTCTGGCTTGCAACTTACCTGGCGTTACGCTGACAACACCCGGCGAGGAACGGTTTAAGATCGCTCCTCTGCTGATTAGTGTCTTATTCGCCCATGCTTCGACAGCCGAACCCGGGTTACTGCAAGTTCTGCATCGCTGGGGCATTAAAACCTGCGGCGAACTCGCGCAATTGCCCGAAATCGGAGTTGCCGAGCGTATGGGACAGGCTGGTGTCTACCTCCGCAAGCTTGCCTTGGGCCTGGTGGACCGGCCGCTTCAGGTTTCAGGTCTGCCCACCAGCTACCAGGAACATCTGGTACTGGAGCATCCGCTCGATCTGCTGGAGCCGCTACTCTTTTTACTTGGTCGGGTGCTGGGCGATTTATGCGGGCGCTTGCGAGCCCAGTCCACCGCCGCACGTTCGCTCCATGCTCATTTTGAACTCGAAAATCAGAAGGAGTACCGCTGTAAACTCGAGTTTCCTGTTCCTCTTACCGAGACCAAAACGCTCCTGAAGTTACTGCAGCTTCACCTGGAGCGGCATTCACCGGAAGCAGCCGTCACTGCTTTTACCCTGGAATTAGAGCCGGTACGAGCTAAGCAGCTACAGGAAGGCTTTTTTCTTCCGCCTGCGCCTGCGCCTGACAAATTACAGGTGACTCTGGCGCGCATTGCCAGCTTGGTTGGTCCGGAAAACGTGGGCTCCCCCAGAT
>CALMAV010000234.1:0-837 GCA_937859895.1 uncultured Bryobacterales bacterium
GAAGTGCATGTGGGCCGGGATCTGGGTACGCAGGTTTATTTCACGAGCGGACTAAAGAACCGCGAACATGTTGTTGTTAATCCGACAGACGCTGTCCAGGAAGGTGTTCACGTGGAAGCTAAACCTGCTCCTAAAGGACAGGAGAAGTGATGCGCATGTTCTGGAGTGCGCATTCTCGCAAGGGCTTACTCAGGCGAGAGCAAGGAAAACGAGTTTCGCCCTACTTACTGTTGCTTGGGATAGGGTTCCTATGTGGGAGCAGCTTCTGCCAATCGGTGCCGCAAGCCGGCGGTAAGCTACAAATCAAAAGTGCGCCGATCGGTGTACCGGCTAGTGCGGGGCTTGCGTTTCACGCACAAGGGGCCATGAGTGGTACATCGGGTGATGGTGGGCAGCTATCGCTGGAGCAAGCCATTCGTATGGCGCTCGAGAATAATCTCGACATCCAACTGCAGCAGGTGGACCAGACCATAGCAGACTACAGCCTGACCAGGACGGAGGGTGGCGGCACACCTCGCCAAACTAATTACGCTGTCGCTGAACCGCCAGCCGGTGAGGGGATAGCCCCGATGCCGCTTCTGGCTTCCACCGGTTCACCGTTATCTCCGAACAGTGTTGGGCCTACAGGAATTACCCTGCCTTCCTCGTACGACGTCGGCCAGGTGCTGGAAGCGCAACACTCGCTTTCTATCGCCCCTGCGCCCTTTTCAGCCGGTACAGCAATTCCGGCATTCGACTTAAGTCTCCTTGGCCAGTTCGGCTGGATTCGGAGAAACCCAAACAACACGGTCGTTACCTCAGCCGCGGCCAATGCTGGAGATGCGACGGTTACCGATA
>CALMAV010000234.1:847-8257 GCA_937859895.1 uncultured Bryobacterales bacterium
ACGTAACCCTCTCCAAGGGGTTCTCCTCCGGTACCTCGATTCAGCTGGGGGTGAACAACTTCGTCCAGTCCTTCTATTCTGGGAGCTCGTCCGCAGTCCCGTTTACGCATCCTAATGCGATTGCTCTCATTGCACAGCCTTTGCTCCGGGGCGCTGGGCGGGCGAACAACACTCGTTTTATTGCCATCGCCGGGACCAACCTGAAGATATCCAAAGCCATTCTCAAGCAGCAAATGATCAGCACCGTCTCAGGAGTCGAGAACCTTTACTACGGCCTGATCAGCCTCCAAAACTCCGTGAAGGTTCAGGAAAGAGCACTGGAAGCTGCAAACAGGCTACTGAGCGACAACCGGCAGCAATTAAATGTCGGGCGTACACCCACCATTGAAGTAGCCCGTTCGGAGGCGCTGGTAACTGCCAGTCAACTCGCGCTCACCCAGGCTACTGCTCTCCGAGAGCAGCAGCAAAACGTGCTGCGGAGTGTACTGGATCCAAAATCGCTCGCCACTTCCAGCCCGAATTTGGTGAACATTGTGGCAACCGATGAACTCTCGTCACCGCCGGATGAGCCGGCACGGCCCTTAGCAGAGATGATTGAGCATGCTCTTCAGCAACGGCCCGATGTTCAGCAGTCCAAGTTGCAGGTGAGCAATGGCGAACGAGCCGTTGCTGGTTCGGCCAACGCCCGGCTGCCGGAGGTGGATCTGTATGGCTCCTTTGAAACTCGAGGGGTCATCATTTCCAGCAATATTCCAATAGCCGGCGACGCGCTGACAGGCACCCCGCTCATTGCTCCTGTACCTGCCGGCGGCATCCGTGCTTCGCGCGTATTTGAGGCAGGCATTCAATTTACTTTGCCTGTCCAAAACAAGGTTGCCGAAGCCGATCTTGGCGCTGATCGAGCACTCCTCCGGCAAGAGCGGCTGCGATTAACTCAGGTGCAATCGCAAGCCGCAGCTGAGGTGCGGAATGCGCTAATTGGATTGGACGCCGCAAAGAAGGCAGTACAGGCAGCGACAGCCAGCAAGCAATTACAGGAGCAGCTCTTAGCGGCCGAGGTGGAGAAGTTCCGGGCAGGCTTTTCGACGAACTTCAACGTAATTCAGCAGCAAAGCTATTTAGTTCAAGCCGAAACTACCGAGATTGTAGCTCGGGCGGCCTACAAGAAATCTGCCGTCCAATTAGATCGAGCCCTGGGAGATACGTTACAGCGACACGGAATCGACTTTGATGCCGATTCAACGAAGGCACGAGTTCCGCAGTGATGAATATATTGGAGTGAGTTTGTGAGGCGGGCGGCGCGGCGAAGTGCTTGTCGCTACGGCTGGACGAAAGTTAACTCTTCCGCCATCTCGAGTGCCTGAGCCCGGTCATTCGTTTTCTCTTGGCGCGACGAAGACGAAAGAACGCTGGCGATTGTCGCAAACAGATCCTTTGGCCGCACTGGCTTTGATACATAGCCGTCCATGCCGGCTGCAAGATACCGTTCCCGGTCACCCTTCATTGCATGTGCGGTCATTGCAATGATTGGTGTACGCCTCTGGCCCAGAGCTTCGGCCTGCCTGATAGCCGACGTTGCTTCCACTCCGCCTAACTCAGGCATCTGAATATCCATTAGGACAATGTCAAACCGGTTTTTCTCGAGAGCCTCAAGTGCTTCACGGCCATTACTTGCAATTGTGACTGCATGGCCGCCCTTTCTGAGGATTGCTGATGCGACTTTCTGGTTCACAATATTGTCCTCAGCAAGCAAGATACGCAGAGGAGGCAGGGCATTCGTGGCGCTAGCGGGCCTTGATTCCCGACTATATTGCGCTCCAACCTGCTCTGAGGCGAAGCTTTCCACGACTGCTATCCCAAAAGCAACAGTAAACGAGAAAGTGCTGCCCCTTCCCGGAACGCTGTCCACAGAAAGAACCCCTCCCATCATCTCCACCAGCTGCCGAGAGATAGCCAGGCCTAAGCCAGTGCCGCCATACCTACGAGTGAACGAACCATCGGCTTGTCTGAATGCTTCGAAGATGTGGGCCTGTTGCTCCGGAGAAATCCCAATGCCGGTGTCGCTGACTTTGAAACGCACGGTAACTGGCCCGCTCTCCGAAGCGCGCCCATCTTGATCCAGGCTGATGCAAACTGACACCCTCCCAGCTTCTGTGAATTTAATTGCGTTGCCGACAATGTTCAGAAGGACTTGTCGCAGTCGTCCGGAATCTCCCATGAGAGAGGCAGGCACATCTGGACTAATCTCCCATCCAAGTTGCAGGTTCTTTCCAACGGTCCGAAGCTGCAGCATCTTAAGGCAATCTTCAACGGTTTGCGATAGGTTGAAGGCTAAGTTTTCGAGACTCAGCTTGCCAGCTTCGATCTTTGAAAAATCTAAAATGTCGTTAATGATCGTCAGCAGCGCGTCCGCTGACGAATGTACCGTGGTGAGGCAGCTTCTCTGTTCATCACTCAGTGCCATGCCGAGAACCAACTCCGTCATCCCAATAACGCCATTCATAGGGGTGCGAAGCTCATGGCTCATGTTGGCTAGAAACTCACTCTTAAGCCTTGCCGCTTCTTCGGCCTTGCTCTTAGCAATAGACAGCTCTGCGTTGCCTGTATGCAGAGCTTGGTTAGCGGAGACCAGCTCCTCAGTTCGAAGAGCAACCTCCTGTTCCAGCCCACTTCTAGCCCCTTCCAACCGCTCGTCTCGATCTTCTATCTCATGCAACATCTCATTGAAAGCTTCTGTGAGATGTCCAAGCTCGTCATGGGTCAGCACCGGAACCCGCGCTGCGTAGTCTTTCTCTCTTGAAACCGTGTGAGCCGCCTCGGTTAACAAGCTGATGGGCCGAACCACTATACGCAGAAGGGCCCGAGCCAGAATGAAAGCTCCTGACAGCGTGAATAGTCCGAAGCCCAGAACCCCGAAAACCATTTGGTTGACCTGGCGCCGGTACTCTTCCAGGCTCGATGCAATGAGAATGGAGCCGATGGTTCTTCCGCTCATGTGAACAGGCCGGATTACGATGGCCATGTTCCGTTCCCAAGAAACTGTGGGGCGTCCCTTCAGCGGTCCCCGGCAAGCACTCGGCGATCCTGACTGCTCGAGTCTAGCCAACAAACGTCCATCGGGCAGAGTCAAACAGCTTTCGACCACCCCAGCGATCTCGCGAAGCCCTCCGAGCATTTCGCTTGCAGCTTTGCCATCTTCAAATTCCAGGGCGGCAATGCTGTTCATACCGACCAGGTCAGCTGTTGATAGAAGATTCTCCCGGGTCGCTTTCGCATACCGCCCGAGCTGAACGCTGAGCATCAGAATGGAGGCGAAAGTTAGAGCTAAGAAGGTTGTGCCAAGCACCACGGCGTTCAGCTTATGTTGAATCGGCCAGTTCTTGATTGGGCGGACAATCTGGTCTCGCACAGTGATCACTGAAAGCTCCTACTCAACTGAATGAGGCGCGAACTGATAGCTAAACCGCGGCGTTTGGCGTCCTCTGTATCGATTTCGAAGCGCAAGCGATCATCTCTAAAACTGAGGTGAATTACCTCGCCTTGCTGGCGAAAATCTGGAAGGTCAGTGACCGTGAGGATCGGTTGCATTGCTGTCTCAGCGAGTTCGCCGACAACTATCTGCTTGCGCCCGCTGACGAACAACAAGTGACAGCTCTTAGCTTCATGAGTGCCTGCGAGTACTCTCACCGATACCGGACGATTGCCAATCGACTTGCCGCTGACGGAAGTTTCTAATGCGCGACTTAATCGATCGTCACCCAAAATGCAGAGACAAAAAGTGCTTGCACCCGCCGGAGAGGTGGACGGAAAATCAACGAAGTTCAGAAATCGGAATAGGTATGCCGCTTCGACGTTTTCACGTGTCGCTTCGACCGGATTAGCCGTTACAACAAACAGCAACTGAAGACAAACAGTGAGGCGGATGCAACCGGTCAGAAGGGAGCAGCCAAAATTCCGGTGGTTCGGCAAGACGCCAAGGCGCGCCCGGCTGAAAGCCTCGAGAACCTCGCACACTCTGCCCATCTGGATACTAGTGGTAGCAAGGACCAAAAAATCGCCCTATAGCTCCAGGGGAAGCTGATTCTAGAGCGCTAAATGAGAGGATCGCGAACCCGGCCCACCTTCTAATCAGTGGCAAAGAGAGCACACGGGCTACGATCAGGTGGGCGATGGCTGGCTCGTGCACACTCTATTGCGCTACTTTTGAGCGTCGCCCCTTTTCTTTCAGCACAGACGAAAGCGGAGGAAAACCTGGCGGATCGTTCGCTAGAAGAGTTGATGAACGTGAAAGTAGTCTCGGCGGCGTTGCATCAACAGGATCTGGCTGATGCCCCTGGAGATATCACGGTGGTTACTGCTGCGGAAATTCGGCAGTGGGGCTCGCGTACTCTGGCCGAAGCATTGCGCTATGTGCGTGGCATTTATATTTCTAACGACGGAACAGGAAGCTTTCCAGGCATCCGCGGCTTCTCTCTGCCCGGCGACTTCCTTAGCCGCATTGTGCTGATGATCAACGGGCACACCGCTCAGGGCAACATCTTCAGCTCTAGTCCGGATGACAATGATTTACCTGTCGATATGGATTTAGTTGAGAGAATCGAAATCCTGCGTGGCGCTTCTTCTGCCTTGTACGGCAGCAATGGCGTGCTGGCTACTATCAACATCATTACCCGCAAGCCAAACGAACAGACGGGAGCCGAGGTGCGTTTGCAAACGGGAGGGGAAGGTCAGCGGAAGTTGTTTTTCAGTGACTCTGTTCAGCTGAGCCACGGAGTTAGTCTGCTCTTTTCTGGATCCGTTTACAACAATCTCGGGGCTCGCCAAATATTCTTTCCGGAGCTAAATACTCCGGATAATAACTTCGGGCGATCGGTGGATACGGCTGGCGACAAGGGCTACCATAGCTTCGCCCAATTGATGTGGGGCCATTGGTCATTGATGGCGACCGCAGGGTCTGACGTGAAGGGACAGCCCATCTCCTACATCGGTACAGTTTTCAACGATCGCGGAGAGCGGTCAAACACAGCCTGGAGCATCTTCAACCTCGCTTATGCCAAGGAACTTTCCCACGATCGTACTGTCTACTGGGAAGGCTCATACAACTCGGACCTGTTTCGGGGCTTCTATCACTATCCCGATCCAGGCGGAGTCATTGATAACCGAGAACGCGATTCTGGACAGTGGTTGGCAACCAAGGGGTCATACCGATTCAGGGATGGAGGTTCCGGCCATCTTACGGTAGGAGGTGAGTTCCGGTTCGACCTGGAAGCAGCCGAGCACGTTTTCAATCTTAAGCCTTCGTTCCTGGAAGTAACCCGCCTGAATGAACGGGACCGTTATGTAGGTATCTTCGGTCAGCAGGAATGGAGTTTGGGGAACCACTGGCAGATCAATGCTGGTGCGCGCTTTGACGAGTCCTGGTTAAAACAGAGTTCCATTTCCCCGCGCGTTGCGGCAATCTACAGGCCAACTGACCGCAGCGTATTGAAGCTGATCTACGGCCGTGGCTTCCGGAATCCCACTAACTATGAAAAATTCTACGAAGATAACGGCGAATCGGCAGTAGCAAACCTCGCGCTGAGACCAGAGACTACCGACACGTTCGAGATTGTTGCGGAACACCAGATTTCGCATCGCTTTCAGGGCACTCTTGGGTTATATGAATACCGGATTCACGGTTTGATTCAGCAGATGTTCTTGCCTTCCGGGCTAGCACAATTTCAGAATCTGAGCAGTGTTAACGCAAAGGGCGTCTCTGCAGGCTTGGTCTATCGATTACCTGCCGATCTGCAATTAACAACCAGCCTGGAGCTTCAGCAAGCTCGAACTCAGAACGGCTCTGTGCTGCCAAACTCGCCCGGCCAAACTGGAAAGCTGCAACTCTCCTCACCACTCTTTCGGAACAATCTGAATATTGGCTTAGGTATTCGGGCCGTTGGCGAACGTCGCAACCCTGCTTTCAACACCATATCGCCTTCCGTGCTGCCCGAAGTGGTACTCAGCAGCAGAGTTTTTCCAAGCGGAGTTCAGTTCACCGCCGGCATCCGGAACTTCACCAATAGCTCCTACCGCGATCCAATTGGTATCACGCCGACGGTCAATTCCATCCCCAGGAATGAACGGACTTTCTACCTCAACATCGGGTGGCAAAGCGCCCGTGATTCGGAGGCTGCTGTGCGTGCCTCCCGTACTCCTTAGATCTCTTTCAACCTTTAAGCCTGTGATCGCGCGTTCGATGGGGTCCAAGTCTACTCGGGTCTTTTCTCCTCCCCGATCGGATGCTCCGCTACAGCTCAAACACGATGGTCTCATTCTCACCGGCAAGGCGTATCCGACCTTTTTGGAACCGTTCCTAAAGCTAATTGATGAAGTTGAACTCCTGGCAATTGAAAACTCCAACAGGTTTACCAGTCACCCTAAGGCTAAGCTATTCGCCCGCATCAAGAGATTAGTCTTAAGAGATTCCAGCAGGTCCAAACTCGCCAGAGGTTCAACAAGGCAATACGTTAGGTAAAGATCAGCGGTATTAGAGGCAGCAAACGATTGTGAGAAAGAGCCTGCTGAGTGGAAATCCGCCAAGCGACTGGGAAGAACTTCTTGCACAGTCGCATAAGCTTCCTCTGCTAAGCACCCGAAAAGATTAAAGTAAACCAAGTCAGGCTTACAATCCATAAGCAGAGCTGCTAAATAAGCGACGCGCTGCTAATCCGAATAGAAGAGATATTTGCGCCACTTATCATCGCTTCGTCCCAGCAGACGCATTAAGTGGCGACTTGTATGCAAGCTGAACGGACGCGGCGGACGCTGCAGCTTCATCCCTGCTTCTTCCGGAGTACGGCTGCCTTTGCGGTTATTACAGGTATGGCAGCAGGCCACCAGATTCTCCCAGGTGGTCTCGCCGGCACGTGAGCGAGGAACCACGTGATCTAACGTCATCTCGCCAGACGGCAGTGTTTTGTGACAGTACTGGCACGTGTAGCGGTCCCGCATCAATATGTTCTTGCGGGAAAGCGCCCGTGTCTGATGCGGAATGCGGCGATACTCCAGCAAACGGATCACAGAGGGAACGTTTAAGATCCGGCGAGCGGAGTGAACCTGAGCAGGCGCTGTCTCTTCGGCCGACGCCACGCCTTTCAGAATTAAAACCAAAGCCCTACGGGCGGCGCAGATGTTTATCGGCTCGTAGCTGGCGTTCAGCACGAGAACCGGTTTATGCAGTCGATCCTGACCAGGCATTGGATTCGCTCTCCCTCAAGTTAACAGCTAATCGTCACCAACTCCAGTACCTGTGAGTACTCCCGCGGGCTTGCGAGCCGGGCTGGAGAGTTCGGAGGACAACGAAACTGATTCAGCCGCTGACGTGGCTTTCCGCAATGCTTCCAGCGACTGGGCAGTGCCGGACGGCGCACG
>CALMAV010000234.1:8267-12775 GCA_937859895.1 uncultured Bryobacterales bacterium
CCCAAAGTCAGGCAGCTCACGTGACGGACACCTGCAAGCTTCAAAGTTGCGGCAGCAGCACGCAAAGTTGAGCCGGTTGTGAAAACATCATCGACGACAAGCACCCGCTTACCCTGCAACTGATCCGGCCTAATCACGCAAAAGGAGTCTTTCAGGTTGCTGCGCCTGGCGGCCTCATTCAGTCCTGCCTGCGACTTGGTGTAGCGGCTACGGCGCAAGTTGTTGGAAAGCGGAAGGCCATAACGCCGGGCGATGGGCCGGGCCAGCAGTTCAGCCTGATTGAAGCCACGGTCCCATTGTTTACGCCAATGCATCGGCATGGCCAGCACAGCATCAAACTGCGCTTCCATTGGGAGAGCCGTTGCCAACAATCGCGCAAGTGGCTGAGCTAAAGTCTCTACTTTGCCGTACTTAAACATGTGAATGAGTTTGCGCAGACTACCTTCATAGCTACCGTAGCAATACGCAGCATCGAAGCTGATAGTCCCTGCCTCGCAGGCGGCGCACATCCCGCGATCATTCACTGAGTATGCGCTGACAAACGGCGTTCGGCAGAGCTGGCAGAAGTATGATGCCTGTAGAGCCTCGGGCATTGCCAGGCAGGCGGGGCAGACAGGAATCCGGCTCAGGTTTCGCAGCGGCTTCTCACAAAGCCGGCAATCGTCAGGGAACACCAAGTTGGCAAGAGACGACCCGAGACTCTGGAGCCCGGAAAGAGAAACGTAAAATCGTCTATCTTTATTTACGATGACGGTGCGAGTCGTGAGACTAGGGAAGGCACACCCCCACTAAATCGAGAGTATACAACATATAAGAACAGGTATGTTCGAAGGTGTAAAGTTGCTCAAAGAATCTACCGATAGAGTGTCATGAACATGTTGCGAGTCCTTCTGATTGACGACGACCCGATCGAGTGTGAGCGGATCGCGACGCGACTGGAGAAAGCCGAACATACTGTTCTGCCGCTAAGCGGATTCGACCAAGCTGCCGAAGCCCTTGAGATTCAACGCTTTGACGCGGTTATTTTGCCCATGCGTATCGCTGACGAGCAACCGAACTCGTTTACGGCGAAGCTGCGAGGATTAGAAGCTGCCGGACGCGGAACGACGCGAATACCCGTTCTGACCTACTTGGCTGAGTCGGATTGCAAGACTGTCGAGCAGTCCACGGTGGACGGTTATCTTCCACGAGATTTTGAGCCGATACTATTTGCTGAAACCGTCTCCAACCTTGCTTCAGGACTTCGCCTGAGTGAACGCTCCAGCAAGGATGACCCCTCCAGCCCTAAAGCGGCAGCTTTGCCGATTTTCAAAGCTGAAGAATTTGAGGAACAGATGGGATTCGACCCTGAGCTGGTTGTCGAGCTGATTGATCTGTTCCTGGTTGAATCGGCTAATCAGGTCTCAGAGATGAATGAGGCACTTGCGGCCGGTGACTTTCCGCTACTCTGCCGGGTGGCGCACACCATTAAAGGTTCGTTCGGAAGCTTCTATGCCATACAGGCCAGCGCCCATGCACAATGCTTAGAGCATGCCGCCAAGATCAGTGACGAATTGCGGTGCCGCCCACTTCTGGAGGCAGTTGTAGCCGACCTGGATGTCTTAAAACCAGAACTGCTGGAGCTTCGGAACGCCCGGGTCGGCTCGTAAACTCTTTGCTAAACTGAGTTTCCTGAACAACCTCCAAATGAGTTCCTCCCTACGATGATGGATATTGTCTGCGCGCATAGTCCGGATTCGGATGATGCATTTATGTTCTATGGCCTGGCTACTAAGAAGATCAGGTCGAAGCTGGTTTCTATCCGTCACGTTCTGGAAGATATAGAGTCTCTGAACCGCAAAGCATTGGCCGGACAGTACGAGATCACGGCTATTTCTTATCATGCTTACCCCTACGTAGCTGACAAATATGTGCTGATGGCAAGTGGATCCAGCATCGGCGATGGTTATGGGCCTATCGTTGTTAGTTCCCGCCATATGTTGCCGGAAGATTTGAAAGGCAAGCGCATTGCTATTCCGGGTACCATGACAACGGCTTTCCTGTCGTTGAAGCTGTTCCAGCCTGACTTTGAACAGGTTGTAATGCCTTTTGACAAGATCCTGACTGCTGTAGAGAAAAACGAAGTAGATGGCGGGCTGATTATCCATGAAGGGCAACTGACCTATGGGTCGGGTGGACTTCACAATGTGATTGACCTCGGTAAGTGGTTCAAAACTAAGTACAAGTTGCCGCTTCCGCTAGGGGCCAATGCCATGCGGCGAGATTTGCCGCCGGCGATTCAATCCGAGTGTTCCAGGCTTTTACGCGAGAGCATTCAGTACTCACTGGATCATCGCGAAGAGGCGTTGAACTACGCAATGCAATTTGTGCGCGACCTGGATACTCGTTTGGCAGATCAGTTTGTAGGAATGTACGTAAACCAGGACACCATTGACTGTGGCGAAGTCATTCCTCAGGCGGCTCAGAAGCTTTTGGACCTCGGCTTCGAAGCTGGTCTGATTCCACATCGAATCACTGTCGAGATTGTTCGTTAGCCTAGAAAGTTATGTGCAGTTCTCTCCCTCGCCTTTTCGCGAGCGGCCTAATTGTTTGTGCGGCTATGTGCGCCCAAACAGACGACCAGTACACTCCAAAGCAGCGGATTGCAACTATTCGGGGTCTCGGTAAGCGAGGAGGCGACGCCGTCCCAGCCTTATCAGCTTACCTAGGAGATCCGGATCGGGATATTCGCGTCGAAGCCGTAAAAGCAATTATCAAGGTTGGTGGTGAGCCTACTCTGACCCCACTTGTTAAGGCTACTCACGACGCGGATCGCGAGGTGGACATCTGGGCCACAGATGGCTTGGTTAACTTCTATCTACCGGGGTACGTTACTCGCGGAATGACCGGACCGTTAACGCACGGGCTTCGTCAAGCTAAAAGCGTGTTTGGAACCCGTAATGACCAAGTGATTGCTCCTGACGTAACGGTCCGGCCCGATGTGGCGCAGGCACTTGGCGACGAAGTCACTCATGCTGCCGATTTTGATGCTCGGACAAATGCGGCCCGAGCCGCAGGCATACTGCGAGCCCAACCCGCAGTTCCAGCCTTAGCCGGTTCACTACGTGCGCACGAAAGTCAGCTGATATTCGAGAGCTTGGTCGCTTTGCAAAAGATAAAGGACCCAAGCGCCGGGCCAGCTGTTTCGCCCGTTACGCGCGATCTAGACGAGCGGATTCAGATTACTGCGTTGCAAACCGTTGGGCTGCTGCGCAGCCAACCTTCGGCGCCGGATATTCGAGATGCTCTCAAGACGGCTAAAGACGTGAAAGTGCGCCGGGCAGCCTTGTCAGCACTCGCCAGTTTGGGACTGGCCGAGGACCGGCATACTTTCCTCCAGTACCTAAGCGATTCCGACGCAGATTTAAAAGTAGCTGCCTTGGAAGGATTAGGCCGGGTACGCGAGCCGGATGACTTTCCGGAACTTCAGGCGGCCTACAACGAACCGAATGCCGACTGGGAAGTTCACCTGGCGGCCGCTTTTGCCCTGGTCAGTGAGGGGAAAGTAGATACAGCTGAGTTCAGCCCACTCCCTTACCTGATAGAAAGTTTGGGTACGAAGGGCAAATCGGAGACCGCGGGTGCTTATTTGACAGAACTAGCACGCCGTGATGATGTCGAGAACGGATTGCTGTCAGAGATCAAACGTACAAGTCACGACCAGAAACTTGCGCTATGCTCAGTGCTTGGTCAAAGCCAGACAGAAAAAGCCATCCCAGTGCTCACCGATCTGACACGCGATATCGACCCGGACGTGGCACTAGCCGCTTCACGAGCCCTCAAAACAATACAAGCTCGCCGGCCCTCATAGCTGAGCACCGTGCGAGCTTGTAAAAAGAGGGAGACTACTTAGCCTTCTTCTGCTTCTGCTGACCGACGCGAACCTTAGTGGTCTGAGTCTTAGCATCGTTGAATGCTTTATGGTCGTGACGGGTAACCGCGTCAGCTAGGTAAGCATTCACGTCCGCGTCCTTTGGCAAGACCACCATCAGCGTGAAATGGTCGTTACAGGTCGGGCAAAAAGGCCGAAAGCGCTTTACATTCGGGATAGTGGCCATAGAGTCTCAGATTAACATGCCGGCGAGCTTTGTAGACTGGAGCTATGGCCTCGGAACTCCAGCTGCTCACCCTGCAAGAGTTCCGTGCGCGTTACGCCGGATGTAAGCCTCATTTCGAGTACTGGAACGGAGAACCTGTCCAGAAAGCCATGCCCACGTGGTTGCACAGTCTTATGCAAGGTCTGACTCGGGATTTGCTGCGGGAGGCTGGTTATAAGTCTGGAGTGGAAATTGAGCTCCGAATTTCAGAGGATTGGGAGCCGGTGCCTGACGTTATTGGGGCAACTAGGATCGAGCAGCCCTATCCAACTAAGCCGGTTGAGATCGTGGTTGAAATCTTATCCCCGAGACCCTTTTAGCCGTTTGATGGACAAGTGTAGGCGATATGCCCAAATCGGAATAGGGCAGATT
>CALMAV010000235.1:0-1290 GCA_937859895.1 uncultured Bryobacterales bacterium
CCGTGGATCAGATCCTACACGTGCTTCATCAGAATGCGGACAATGCGCGGAAGCTGGTACGCCAGGTAGTTGGAGCACTTCCGGCTGAGCGTTCTTGCAAGTGCGGTTCAGCTCTACGACACGCAATCTTAACTGATCGCGCTTCCATTCCGGGCGAGACTAAACGAAAGTTGGACATCATCATTGGCAAGTACACCGGCAGCTGAACTCGCGCAAGACATTCTGGACGACTGCCTGCTTTACGGTACTTGGCCCTCGCGAGCCCTGGACGCACTAATCGAGCGTGCCCTGGACGAGGAGGATGCGTTCGTGGCAGCCGGAGCTACTCGAGCCCTGTTCAGCATAGTAATCGAGAGATTGGCAGACCTGTTTGAGCCCGCTTTGTGCGAGGTCTATGCGCGCTTGTTTGCACAGGTGATAGCGCGAGCTCTGCCGGCTTATGACGCCGATGAGTTGACGCTACGTGCTCGCCGCATGGGTCAGCCTAAGCGCTTTGTGGGCGGAGAAGTACAGCGCGTATTTGTGCTCTCCCGCATCACCCTTGGCGCAGATGTTGCGGTAACCAGCGTCGCGTTGGACGCCATGAAGAGGCGCTTTCCCGACGCTGAAATCTGCCTGGCAGGTCCTATTAAGAACGCTGAAATGTTTGCCGGCGATCCCCGGATTGTCCCGATTCCACTGCAATATAAACGTACCGGAACGCTTCGTGAACGTCTGGTGGCAGCAGTCGAATTGCGCAGCATCCTGGATGAGGCGGGAACACTGGTGGTGGATCCGGACTCTCGTCTGACGCAACTTGGTCTGATACCGGTCTGTGATGACGCCCGCTACTACTTCTTCGAGAGCCGCTCCTATGGGGGCGTGTCTGAGGAAAACCTGTCCAGCCTTATTTCGTTGTGGCTGGAGGACGGCTTCGGCGTTTCCGGGTCACGCCCCTATGTCGCACCTCCTCCGGTGCCTTCCGGTGCCGATATCTGTGTCAGCTGGGGTGTCGGCGAGAACGAGAATAAGCGGATAGGCGAATTGTTTGAGAGTGCCGTGACAAGTGAATTATTGAAGTTAGGTGGAACGGTGCTTCTGGACTGTGGCGCCGCCGCGGAAGAGAAGCAGCGCGCGGAGGCGTTACAGCGTGAGCTCGGAAGGAACCTCCAGTTGCACGAGGGCAGCTATGCCTCTTTCGCGAGCCAGATCGAGAAAGCAAGACTATATGTGGGCTACGACTCGGTGGGTCAACATGTGGCGGCAGCTGCGGGAGTTCCGTTGATCTCTATTTTTGCTGGCTTTCCTTGT
>CALMAV010000235.1:1300-5802 GCA_937859895.1 uncultured Bryobacterales bacterium
TGGACCGTCAAGTTATGTAATTCCGGTAGGGTCCGGAGAGCAGGATCGTGCGCTTCCGCAAGTCTTGGAAGCTCTAAAAGCGGTTAGCGTAAGTTAAGCCGGTCAGCGGCCTGCTGGAATGTTCATACTAAGTGTTCCAAGGCAAGAACAATCTCCTGCATCGATGCGGCTTGCGCCTTTAACTCTTCACCGGCCGAGGCGCTTTCTTCAGCGCTGGCAGCCGTGCTTTGTGTCATTTGTTCCATTGCGGTGAGAGCTCTTGAGATCTGCTGAACACCACGCTCCTGCTCCGCTCCCCCTTGGCTTACCTCCGTTACAAGCTGCTTTACCTTCGTTATATTTTCAGTAATGAGTTGGATGACGTCGGTCACTTCAGTCAACCGTACTCCTCCTACTCGCGAGCTTGAAACGGAGTTCTCAATGAGGCCTGTAGTTTCTTTTGCAGCCTGAGCGCAGCGTTGAGCCAGGTTTCGAACCTCATCCGCAACAACCGCAAATCCTAAGCCGGCTTCCCCGGCACGTGCAGCTTCGACGGCGGCGTTTAGAGCCAAAATATTCGTTTGGAAGGCAATATCGTCAATTACTTTGATTATTTTGGCAATACTGTCGCTCGAACTGGTGATCTGCTCCATGCTGACGAGCATCTCAGTCAATTTCCGGTTTGCTTCTGCGACTTGTTGATCAACGTTGCCCATAAGGCTTGCTGCTGACCGGACATGTTCAGCATGGCTTTGGGTCAGCGCTCCCACTTGCTGGCTGGAGGCAGAGGTTTCCTCGAGAGACGCCGCCTGCTTACTCGCGCCCTGGGAGAGCTGGTAGCTTGCTGCAGCCATTTGTGTAGAGGCGCTAGTGACTTGTTCAGCGCCCCTGCGGATCTCGTCCATTGACTTGCGCAGGGCACTGTTGATATTTCGAACAGCGACAAAGCCAATGAGAGAACCTGACGCTACTGCGAGAAAAACAAGAACGATAGTTGCAACGAGCGTCGAGTGAACTGTTCCGGTTCCGTTTGCCAGGTAAGTCTGTGCGCCGCGCTCATTGAAAGCAATCTGCGTCGCTAATGCTTCTCGCAACGCTGACCAGTGGTTGGTTCCTCCCGATTGCAGCAAGTCGCTTGCATCTTGCAACTTACCCTGGGAAGCGAGCTCGCGAACATGAGCGCACGTGTTTAGAAAAACTTTGCTCGCCTTTTTCGTTTGCTGCAAAAGTGGCTGTTGTTTCGGGCCAACATAGCTTTCGTGCTCATATTTGTTCAAGATTTCCTGGATGCGGGCTTCAAGGGTGGCGATGCGCGTTAGCTGCTTAGCTTTATATTCTGTGAGTCCCGGCAACGCCATGACATACGTGGAACCCCGAATCTCTAGTGCTGCTGCCTGCACTTGAGTTAAGCTCACGATCCCGGGTAAGGAGTCCGTCCCCATCCCATTCAGGTTGGCAGCAGTGTTTCGGGTTCCAATGATGCTGGTGATTCCGATCGCAACCGAAAATGCGAGCAGGACAAAGCAAGTAAGAGCGACTCTCTTTCCTACCGACCACTGGTTCATATTCTCCTCTTTCATGTAAGGGTACGTACGAGAGTGTTTGCTGTTAACACCCTGAATCAAGCTCTCTTTATAGTCCGGTGGTAGTTGCATTCTTCTCGTCTGACACCCCCGTCCCCCACGCAATAGGTTCGCTTTGTTGCCAGCCGAAGCGGTTCTTTCTGTGTGCAGTAGTGCCAAACCCAGAGAGGTTTTAGTTGACGAGTTGATCGCCAGCAGGTTTGGTTGCTTCATCGGACCAGATAGGTCGGTGAAAGAGCTGACCAAAGCGCGGATTAAATCTTCCGAGATAAGTCCATTAAGCACCGAGCCTTAGTATGTGGCCACCTCGTCCGAGCGTAGGCTGCAGTCTGCCAAGTAAATCAATCACTAATCATCGGCCTTCATGAAAAGAGATGAGGTAATTTTCTTGAACGTACAACTGACGAATTTTTTAGGAATGCAGTATTGAGTCGCCGCGCTCGTTATGGTTCATCCCTGTAGGCGGCCTCTAGAATCTGCTGTTTGTACCTCGCCGTTACTTGGCGCGTAACTTCAGCCAACGCCGCTTCTTTCTCTTCCGCCAGTCTCTGCGGGAACTCAGCTACTTGTTGTCGCAGCCGGGACGACTCCTGTTCCGCCTCCGCTACCAAGGCTTCCCGCTGAGCCCAGGACCGCGAGCTAGCCTCTTGCTCCCACTCCGCGCGCCTCGCCCCAATCCCGGCTTCTAAGCGCTCCCGTTCGCGCGTATGGTCTTGGATCACCTGGTCCAGCGAAGTCGCCGCGATGTCGATTTTATGGAGACGTTCCCAGTTCCTGCTGCTCGAGTTGAACAGCGTCACGGACCTGCGTGAGTAAATCCACTTCGGCCGTCAGCTTTTCTGAAAGTTCAAGTAAAGGGCGCGACACCTCTCCATCAAATCCAGAAATACGTTGCGCCACTGAATCTACGATACTGATTCAACAGCTAGTCAAAAGTCCGCCGCCTGACGCTGCTCAATTTTTGCGATGGAGTAAGCCAGCCTAAAGGCTACTGCGGTGGGGGCGGAGGCGGTGCCGAGGGCAGGCCCCAAGGTGTGGACGTGTTTGGCTTAGCAGTCTGTCCGGCCGCGGCTTGCCTGGTCTTCTGCGGCGCGGACGGAGCATCAGATGCTGGCTGCTCTTCGGTTTTACTCGCTGGCAGCGGTTCGGGCGGCGGCGCTAATGGGTTCGTATCGTAAGTAATGACTGAGTTAGTTCCGAACTTACGATAGTCTCGAAACTCCAGCTCGTTCTTGGTTCGGTCGTGGTTAGCCGTCATGTAGAGCTTGGCCGCGAGCGGACAAATATATTGCTGGCCATTGATCTCCACCAGGTCGTAATCCAGAATCTCGGTTGCTTCCCGCACGGGAAAACTCTGCGGTATATCAACGGCTACAAACTTGATGCGAGCCACTTCACCCGTATTCTCATCTGCATAGATAAGGCCCTTATAGGCAGTAATAATCCGCTGCTCATCCCCAGGGCCGGAACTATAAGCGATTGAATAGTTTGAATGCCCGCTATTAATGAAGTAGTTGAAGACAGCCATGCGGCGGCCGCGTAGAGTTGCCCAATGATCCCAGCCAAATTCGGCTTCGGACTTTGGCTCGAAGATCTGGCTCATCAAACTGCCAAACTCACCACTGGAGACGGCGCCGCCCGAAGTTGCCACCTGGTCGAACGATGCGTTGGTGTAGCGCCCGTTTACTGAGTAGACTTGATAGTTCTCTTGGCCCTGGTTGTAACTTACTTTTGCCAAGATATTTCCCAAACTGCGGTAGTGGTCCATTGTTTTCGGGTCAACAAACCTGCGCACTACTTCAACACAGACAAAGTTTGGAAGATTTTGGGTATAGGAAAGTGCGTACTGCTTGATCTCGTCCAGCATCTGCTGCTGCCGCACTGCGTCAGGGGGCGGGATAGGTTTTGTCTTCGCACCCAACTTGATGGTTGGCTCCGTTTGAATCGGCGCCTCAGGGGCAGTGGCGGGTGAGGAAGTCGTCTCCTGGGCTGACGGCTTTAAGCTGGCACTCTGGGTTTGTAAGTCGTGCAGCGCCTGAACCGTTTTGGGTCCAGCACCCTGTGCTTCCAAATCAACAATCGTTTTATCGGTCAGCTTCTCTGTCAGTTTCAGCTTCTTGACCGAGACGGCAAGCTGCTTGTCGGTATGCTGCTTCAGCGCCAGTTCCGACCGGATGAAATCCGCTAATTGCTCAAGGTTCATCTCCGTCTGGGCTTTCAGAAGAGCAGCCAAACATAAAAGGGACAGGCCGAGACGGAGCTTCATTCCTCTATCATGACGCAGCGATAACGCGAAAAGTTGCCCCGGCAAGACGGCTTTACATGCGCTCTTGTTTCTCCAGCAAGATGGTTACATTACCGATTGGAAATCCAAGCTGCAGCCGGAACTGCACCGGAAGATGTTCAGCATCATCGGTCATCCAGAGAAATAGGCGGCCTTTGCGCCGATACAGGACATTATCGAACAGGAAGGCTTCGTAACGAACTGTCTGATAGGTTTTGCCGTCGATAGTGAGGCTCTCTTTCGCTTGCGCTTCGATCCGCGCATTCACAAGCTTTTTTCCATCAGTAATGGGCAAGTAGGTCGATTTTCCGAGCTCCAATGTTCCTAACCGCAGACTGGCTAAAGCCCCAGTTATCTCAAAGGCGCATGGTGGGATATCAATCTCCGAGTGCTGGTTGGTGTTCTTCAGTACGTCGTGCTCGTCATGCTTTACTTTGCGACGGCTCGGGTCGAAAGTTAGGCGAGTCATGACGTGGCGCTTGCCTTCCTGAGCATCGAGTGATGAGTTCGATCCGCAAAATCGGGCGTCGGTGGCGACTTTATACGTATCCTGCACTTTGTACATCCGAGTCATTACGCCGGCACTCTGGATGTCCAGAGTAGTTTGCCAGTTCCCGGGCCCTGGTCGCGTAAGAACTACGGCGGCTGAACCGGCC
>CALMAV010000236.1:0-2942 GCA_937859895.1 uncultured Bryobacterales bacterium
CGGGCGGCCGGTGGTCGTGCAGGTCGATGAACAGCTCTTCATGCCCGATTACTTCAGACCTCCAGGCCGCGGCATTGAACAGTTCCACTTCAGCAAATTGCTCCTTGGAGAACGCAAGGCCTGTCCAGTCAATGTCCTCATAGCGCGGCACCCAACCAATGGGCATCTCAAGACCGGCTGCTCGGCTGTTGGCACGATCGACAATCCACTTCAAAACGCGCATATTCTGGCTAAATCCTGGCCAGATAAAGTGCCCATTCGCGTCTTTACGGAACCAATTGACGTGAAAAATACGGGGCGTGATGCTGAGGGAACGCTGCATGCGGAGCCAGTGCCGGAAGTAGTCGCCCATATGGTAGCCGCAGAATGGAAGCATTGCCATCGGGTCGCGGCGAATCTTGCCAATAGCGCCAGCGGCTGCGGCTGTTGTCTCCGAGCCCATCGTGGCTCCCAGGTACACACCTGCACTCCAGTTAAAAGCTTGATAAACCAGCGGCGTAGTAGTCGCTCGTCGGCCGCCAAAGATAAAAGCGCTGATCGGCACTCCTGCCGGATCCTCCCAAGCCGGATCGATCGAGGGGCACTGAGATGCCGGGGCTGTAAAGCGCGAGTTTGGATGGGCGGCCGGCTTTCAGCTGGTTCCTCCAATCTCTGGAGTCCAGCGGTTGCCTTGCCAATCGAGACACTCAGCCGGTGGCTCATCAGTTAAGCCTTCCCACCAGACTCCACCTTCGGGAGTGAGCGCGACATTGGTAAAAATCGTATTGCGCGACAGAGTAGCAATAGCATTGGGGTTGGTCTTGGGCGATGTTCCTGGAGCCACTCCAAAGAAGCCTGCCTCCGGGTTGATGGCTCGCAACTGTCCACTGTCGTCCGGCCGAATCCAGGCAATATCGTCGCCTACCGTCCACACTTTCCAACCTTCGAAGCCTGCCGGCGGAATCAACATCGCGAAGTTTGTCTTGCCGCAGGCGCTAGGGAACGCCGCTGCCACGTAGGTCTTCTCGCCTTCGGGATTTTCGACGCCGACAATCAGCATGTGCTCGGCCATCCAGCCTTCATCGCGTGCCATGTTGGAGGCAATGCGCAGCGCGAAACACTTCTTCCCGAGCAGGGCGTTCCCGCCATAGCCAGACCCGTATGACCAAATCTCCCGGGTTTCTGGGAAATGGACAATGTATTTATCGGGGTTGCACGGCCACGGCACATCGGCCTGCCCTGGTGCTAAGGGCGCACCTAAACTGTGCATGCAAGGCACCACGCGCTTGATGTCCTTGTCAATCTCTTGGAAGACCGGCAAGCCAATGCGTGCCATGATGCGCATGTTCACCACAACGTATGGTGAATCTGTGAGTTCCACCCCGATCTGCGACATGGGCGAATCAATCGGGCCCATGCTGAACGGCAGCACGTACATTACACGCCCGCGCATGCTGCCCCGGAACAGAGTCTTCAGCTTGCGGCGCATCTCAAACGGGTTAACCCAGTTGTTGGTCGGCCCGGCTGCATCTTTGGAGAGAGAGCAGATGAATGTCCGGTCTTCTACACGCGCCACGTCGTTAGCATCGGACCTTGCATAGAAGCATCCCGGCCATAAGTCCTGGTTCAGTTTGATGAAAGTGCCGTCTTCGACCATCTGCCGGCAGAGAGCAGCGTTTTCCGCCTCTGAGCCATCCACCCAGTGGATACGAGCCGGCTTGGTCAGGTCCGCCATCTTTTCCACCCAGCGGATGAGATGTTTATTGGTGCTCAACGGCACGGTAGAGCCAATTTGGTTCATAAGGGACAACCCTCACTTTACAAGGATGGACCGTATCGAATGGGTTGCGCCTTGAGATCGTTACGCGAATGTTGCTTTTGACGATCTGCCTAGGTTATACGATCTAATGTCTACGTTTCCTTGCACTGAACCGGTCTACAAATGGCTACTCTTACGACCACCAAAGCTGCTACATCGCGTATTCTCCACGCGCTGGTGCTCTTATACGCAAGCATCGCGGGCACATACGAAGTGGCAAACGCCGTCTCATCGACGATTGGAAATTTTAATCTCCGGGATCAAGTACAAGGGCCTTTTAACCTTTATGGGAATCTGATTACCTACACAGACGCGTCTGCCGTGGATGCAGGCCTTGCAAAAGGTGATGCCGTGCTTGATATCAACGGGCTGCCCTTTACCGGCCAGGCGCTTTGGCAGCGCATTCGCTGGTACGCTCACCCCGGCGACACGATCACGCTTCGCGTCCGCAAACAGAACGGGGCCACGATGGACACCACGATCCCTCTTAAAGGTTACCCGAAAGGCTGGTCAGTGGAGGACCCGCCAATTCCGACCACGGTGCCCGGAGCAATCTTTACCCTCGTGGTGATCCTCGTAATTCCGCTATTCTGCCTGGCGCTGGGCGTGTGGGTTGCATTTGCCCGCCCTTTCGATCCCAACGCCTGGTTCATCCTAATCCTTCTAAGCTATCTGCAAGGCCTCAATCCCGGGGCATTCCGCTGGTGGATCCCAGCTTGGCTGCCACTTCGGCTGTTCTGGCATCTGTTCATTCAGTTCCTGGTCCCCGCTGCCCTATTTCTGCTCGGGCTGCTTTTCCCGGCACGTTCGCGACTCGATAGGGCAGTTCCTTGGTTGAAGTGGTTTGTGATTGCATTGACAGGCGCGATCTTGATTGCTGGATTTGTCTCGGAATATAACGTGTGGTACGACCTTTCTCTGCTTCCACGCGTCGATACCCTCGACCGCTTCATAAACCCCGTTTTCATATGGTCCTCCCTCTTCTACGTTGGCCTCTACTGGATCTTGTTATTCGATCAGCTGCGAGCGGCCAATTCGCCAGACGGACGGCGTCGGCTTCAGGTGTTACTCGCAGGCTCGGTTGTTGGGCTCGGCAGTATTCTCGTCATTTTCGGGTTACTGCCTTACTTAGGAGTCGCCAATC
>CALMAV010000236.1:2952-4951 GCA_937859895.1 uncultured Bryobacterales bacterium
TCGTTGCCCTTGTCTTGATGCTCTTCTTTCCACTCACGCTCGCCTACGTTGTGATAGTGCAGCGTGCTATGGACGTGCCCATACTCCTGCGCATGGGCAGCAGGTATTTGCTTGCCAGTACAACGCTAAGGATCTTTCGGATCGCCGGTATTGCGGCACTGATCTGGCTCGTCGGAATTCCTCTTTTTACTCGTCATCACGACCCGCTGAACACTGCCTTCTGGGCGGCAGTCCTCTTAGTTTTTGGCTTTCTACTTCTTAAGAAGAGATCGCCTACCGACCTTCTGCAACAGTGGATCGACCGCAAATTCTTTCGGGAAGCTTATGACTCCGAAGTGATGCTGAGCCAGCTTGCCAAAACTGCACAGACAATCTCGGACCCGGCAGCACTGATCCAGACAGTTTCACATCAGATTTCGCAGGTTCTGCATATTGATCAGTTGACCGTGCTGCTCTGTAAAAACGGAAACTTCGAACCCTCGTACGCCATTGGCCCGGCACTTAACATGCCAATTCGCGTGTTGGACCAGGTTCGTACATCGACGCCCATTTTCAACAGCGAAAACGACGGCCGAACGCCGGACTGGCAGCAACCAGAACTGCTGCTTCCCTTACCCGGACGTACGCAGCTACTAGGTGCGATGGCACTCGGTCCAAAACGCTCGGAAGAACCATACACGCCCGTCGATTTGCGTTTACTCGAGTCGGTAAGTGTACAGACAGGTTTAGGACTCGAACTGAGCGAGGTTGCTGCGTCACTGGCGGCTGCGGCCGTGCAGCAAGCAAATGTTGTTCGCGAGATGGAGGTGGCGCGCGAAGTTCAGGAGCGGCTGTTCCCGCAGCGTTTACCCGCGATCCCCGGTATTAAGATCGCCGGAGCCTGCCGTACTGTCTTTGGCGTTGGAGGCGATTACTACGATGCGTTTGAAATCGGCCAAGGCTGTCTCGGGTTAGCTATTGGCGATGTTTCGGGCAAAGGCATCTCGGCTGCGCTTCTCATGGCGAGTTTGCGCGCTTGTCTCCGAACTATGACTCGCACCACATCGGGTGAACTCACGCAGTTGATGTCACACCTGAACCGCCTGATCTATGAAGCCTCTGCCGTCAATCGTTACGCTACCTTCTTCTTCGGCATCTTTGATCCAAGGACGAGCAAATTTCATTGCGTGAATGCCGGCCATAACCCTCCCGTGCTGCTTCGCAAAACGGCGAACGGCAGCCACGAGTGCACTCGCCTGGACTGCGGCGGGCCAGTAGTCGGACTCTTGACGGAAGCTTCTTATGAGCAAGGCTCTGTCGTATTTCAACCCGGCGACCTGTTGCTTACTTACACGGACGGTATCAGCGAAGCAATGAATTCGGCTGAAGAGGAATGGGGCGAAGAAGCAATGATTGCCGCCGCCCAGCAGAGTATAGATGGAACCGTTGAAGAGCTTGTCAAAGCGATCTTCGACGCAGCTGATGCTTTTGCGGGAGGTGCACCGCAGCACGACGATATGACCGTTCTGGTGATGAGATACTCGCTTCAAGTCTGAGTTACCAGGCGCGGATTGTCTGCAAAATGCCGCATCAATTGCAGACAGAATCCGACCTTTCGTGAATTGCTTTCGCTAAGCGTTCGGCTTCAGAACAACCTTGATGCAACCATCCTTCTTGTCCCGGAAAGTTTTGTACATCTCGGGCGCGTCATTGAGCGGAACGGTATGCGTGATGATGGCGGATGGATCGATCTTTCCCGATTCGATCATTCCGAGCAATGGTTGCAGGTAGCGCTGAACGTGTGTCTGCCCCGTTTTCAAAGTGAGGCCCTTGTTCATCAAGGCACCAAATGGTATCTCGTCAAGGAAGCCAATGTAGACTCCCGGAACTGACAACGTTCCACCTTTGCGGCAGCACATAATGCTTTCACGCAGAACGTGTGGACGATCGGTACCAAGCTTCACCGCCAGCTTTGCTGCATCCAGCACAGCATCGAAGGTTCCATGGCTGTGCGCTTCCG
>CALMAV010000237.1:0-1378 GCA_937859895.1 uncultured Bryobacterales bacterium
TGCGCGACGTCGACTGGTGTGTTCAGCAACTATGCACTGGTGCCGGTTAATCAGGTAATCCCGGTGGATATTTATGTGCCGGGCTGTCCGCCGCGTCCTGAGCAGTTGATTTACTCGATTATGCTGTTGCAGGAGAAAATTCAGAACGAACGTGGGACGGTTCGCAAGACTTTGAATTTGGCTTAGAGGAGTCAACTCTGAGTTAGCGTAAGTTCGAAGACCTCAGGCTCGCATCTTAGGACTTTTTTTTGGAGAGCTGCGGCCAGCAGAATAGCAACTGTTGTTTGATTCAGACCGAGGCGCGCTCCCAATTCAAAGATAGCTGGCCTGATGCGGTCCACCCTTTCCTCTTGACCCTTATAGGTGTAAGCAAGTGCGAGATAGAGTTCAAGTGCTTCCGTTGGGTCTCCATGCAAGTACTCGAGAGAGGCTTTAGCCCCGAGATACATTTCGTTTTCAGGTTCAATGCCTAAAGCTATGTTCAGATGTTCCCTAGCCTTCTGGTAATTGCCAAGCTCCTCGAAGCAACCAGAGATTTCGTGCTGAGCCATTCCATGTTCCCAGTTTGGATCAAAGCGAACAAGTTCTAGCCAAAGATCAACCGCTTCACCATAAGCGCCTTCTCGACGTTTTGCCAGAGCTTTTTGTTCTAAATCAATCAAAAACATTTTATTCATGGAACGTCGAATCTGCAATTTTCTTCTTGAAATTGCTGAGACAGATAGGATACCTAAATTCGCGCTATCTAGTTAGCGGATCTTCGACCCATGGTGGCGTCGCATCAATCATTGAAGCAAGATAGGGGTTCAGACGTTCAAGCGCCAGCTTCATCTCCCAGGCTATTTTGCGATACGAGAAGTGCCCCTTCACTCCACTCCGTAAGCGTGAGATGTATTCAAGCTCGGCGTAATCCATCTTGAATAGAAACCGTGAGCGGGTGGCGAAGGGCAGCAGGTATTGAGCCGCTGGCTGGGGTAGTTCGGCGACTGCGCTGGTGATAGTTGCGAAGGCATCCTCGAAAATCGGAGCGGCATCACACTTCCCTGCTACTTCCGGAGTTTCGTAGCCGAGAGCGTTCGTGTATTGTTGACGCAATTGGTGGCAGCGACGATGACGATGCAGGTCGCGATAGGCGCCGATGTCCATCACAAAGTCAAAGACGAACGGAGCGCTTCTGAACTGCTTCGGTAGCTCGTCATGCTTGCCTCTCGTTTCCCGGGCGATGTTGATAACCTCTTCGCGTTTTGAGCTGGGCCACTGTGATGCCAGATCGTAGAGTTCGCGGAAGCTTCGAGTTGTAACCGGATAGAGCAGCGATGCGCATAGGTCTGCTGTGATGTCCGATGGCTGCAGCAGATCGACCGTGGGAGACGTGGGG
>CALMAV010000237.1:1388-10731 GCA_937859895.1 uncultured Bryobacterales bacterium
TGACGAAGCGGGTAGATGATCGGTGGCCCACTCGGTTAAAGTGGCGCGTAAACGCCTCGGGTATTCGTCTGCCTCGGCATGACGGGCTAGTGTGGGAGCAATCGGCTCGCAGCCGGTATTGTCGTCCGTCCAAACGCATTCCGGTTTAGCAGCGCAGGCCGATGAGAGCTCATCGCCAAGCTCGCGCAATTCCTGGAACTCGGAGCCGCGCAGGCGTCGGATCTGTTTCTCAAGGGTGCGAATGCTCGTGACCTGACCCACGCCGGTGGGAATGCCGAACGGCAGCAGGTAGCGGGCGACATCGAAAGCGCGGGCAGTCAAGTTGCGTTCGTACGCGTCGGGCTTCATGCCTTCCGGACGTGGCAGTTGATCGCGTAAGTGGGACAGAGCGAGCTCTTTCACGCAACGGTAGCTCTCCAGAAGTCTACTCGCAGCAGTGGAGAAGATGACTCGCTCGTCGGCGGTTAGTTCGGGTGGAGTGATGATGCCGGAATCGGCGAAATCCTGATATCGCGAGCTGCGTGCCTGGCCGTCCCAGAGCGGCTCATCCTCGATCTCGGTTGCGGCTAGCTCGGAGATCCCTTCGAAGCAGATTGTGACATGGCCGAGGTCGGCGATGGATGCGTGGCCGTACTGGAAGTAGAAGCTTTCGAGGAACTTGGAGGAGTCGTGGGAGCGGACCCATTCGACGGAGTCGCGGATGGAGTCAGGGGAACGGCTGTAGCGGGCCAAGGCGTAAGCGAGCTTTTCGGGAGGCATGGGCGCTACAGCGATGACGCGTTTGGGTATGGTGTCTGACAAGCCTCTATTATCTAAGTTCACCCCTTTTCTAAGATGCACTTCCACACCTGGGCCTCGGTGTACGACAGCTATGATGAGGCTGTGAAGGACCCAAGTGCACCGCGACAAAAAGCCCTAAGAAACCGGTTCCAGAACGTGAATCACTTGGATTTGAGCAGCGCCAGCCACGTAGATTTGGTGCAATGCGGGGCAAGATTATCATTTATGATCCAGACTGGGCTAGACCGCAAAACGACATTGAGGCATGGCTCAGAGGGGATGTGTAGGGTCGTCTTGCGCGATGTTAGATCAAGATGAACATTCGTATTAACCGCTTGCACCCCGATGCAACGCTGCCTGAGTACGCGCACGGGCCGGCGGAAGATGCTGGCCTGGATTTGCGCAGCTTAGAGGACAGGGTGCTTCAGCCGGGCATTCCGCAAGCCGTCGCGACGGGCTTGGCGCTGGAGATCCCGGCCGGGTATGAAGTGCAGATCCGGCCGCGTAGCGGACTGGCGCTAAAGCACGCGATTACGCTGCCTAACGCACCGGCTACTATCGATCCGGGTTATCGCGGTGAGTTAAAGGTGATCTTGCTCAATTTAGGTCGTGAGCCTTACCCCATACACAAGGGTGACCGGATCGCGCAGATGGTGCTGGCCAAGTATGAGGCCGTTGAGTGGTTGGAAGGTGATTTGGCGGAGTCAGTACGTGGGACAGGTGGGTTTGGGTCGTCAGGGCGATAGCGTTTAACTATGCATGACCGGGTTAGCTGTGCCACTGTTGAAAGTAAGAGGCAACCACGTGTATGTTCACGCTAGCGGAATGCTGGTCCTTACGTGTTGTGCATACCTGACCATTGTTAGGGCACACTCTTCTAGCGTTACTAACATGGCCGTGGAACCATTTTCTGAGCATGACAAGACCACTGCGGAAATTGTCAAGTCATTAGCTCGTCATGCGCACGTCCCAATGGGTATTTCGGGCTTCGTTGTGAACAATCAGAAAAGGATAGAACCGACCATCTCGGTAGACGCCCATGGGCAGTCGTTGCGAGAAATCCTCGATGATGTTTGCCGACAGGACCCACAGTACAAGTGGCAAGAGACCCCCGACAACGGTATCGCAATTACCTTAGGTGCGCGCCGTTTGTCACTGCTCGATGTGTCAGTAAGAAAGTTTAACGTGAAGGACGTTAGGCCGATGCAGATACTCGGGGCTCTGCTGACTATCCCAGAAGTGAAGAAGTGGGAACAAGCCGCTGGGTGCCGGGTTGGGTATCCAGTCATCATCAACGGACAGCCAGAGCCGGATCTCAGGTCGCGGACGAGCTTGACGACAGGCAAAGAGCCGTTGTGGAGAGTCTTGAATGCAGTATCTAAAATTACGCGAACATATACTTGGTCAGCAATAAGTTCGACTGGGCCTTCTTGTTTTATCGTTCTAGATACATTGCCTTTTCAATAGAGGCCCGCCATCTCTGTCTGAGCAGCACATGAACGCTTGCCTCAACCGTCTTTGACTTCAGACGTAAGGCGGCTGGCGAGCGGCTGGGTCTGGCCCGCGTACTTGTTTCCGACCTTCTTGTAGTACGGCACCGAAACGGGAGAAGATAGCTGCTCGAAGGTGAAGGAGCAGATGCGCATACCTGGATAGAGCGCAACGGGCATGATGCCGAGATTACTCAGTTCAAGCGTTGCTTTACCGCGCCAGCCAGGGTCGAAGAGTCCCGCTGTGCCGTGCACGATGATGCCAATACGGCCTAAGCTGGAGCGGCCTTCCAAGCGGCCTAGGACATCGTCATCAAGTTCGAGCGTTTCTTCCGTAATGGCCAGTGCAAACTCGCGGGGTTGAAGGATAAATGGCTCGCCGGGTTTGACCAGCACCGTACGCATCAGGTCCTGTATGGCGTGTTTCTCCCGCACATCGATGTAGGCAAACCGGCTATGTTCGAAGACGCTGAACTCGGCGCCTAAGCGGAAGTCTACCGAGCAGCTCCCCAGCTGTTCGGGGGGCAGATCAGGGCTGATGCGGATCTTGCCTTTCTGCATGTAGGCGCGAATATCGACATCGGAAAGAACCATAAAGGGCGGGCGTTGGAACCGTCAGCTTAGCATGGGTGCAATGTTATCCTGAGTGGGTTAACAGAGTGGGCGGCTAGCTCAGTTGGGAGAGTACCGCGTTCGCAATGCGGGGGTCGTGGGTTCGATCCCCACGCCGTCCACCATCTCCCCTTTTGGCCTAGTGCGCTGCTGGTAGAAACTTCTTATTGACCTTGGCGACCACCACGTAATTGGGGTCGACCATTTCATCCAAGTGCACCTCGCCAACCTTCGATAACAACTCGTAAGCATCCATCTCAGACAGGCCATAGCTGTCGTGAATCCAGTGAATTAATTCTGTGTAGGAGATGCGTAGCGCGTCATCCAGCGGGCGGTAGATGCCCACGGCCATAATGTAGTTTTCATTCTCGAAACGCGGCCAGGCGATCTTCTTCTTTTTCACCAGGTCGACCTGAAGCTGAACCTTCATTGAGATTTCGATAGCCGTGCCATCTACTTCGCCATCACCCATGGCAGCGTGGCCATCGCCGAAGGAGAGCAGCGCTCCTGGCACGTTGACGGGCAGGTACAGCGTGTTCCCGACACTGGCTTCAGGGGCATCCATGTTGCCCCCGAACTCGGCTGGAACGATGGAGCTTCGGCTCTCACCTTCCGCAGGCGCCACACCCACGCATCCGAGAAAGGGGTGGAGCGGGATCTTCACAGAAAAGTTCGAGTCTTTGGCATGGAAGGTTGCTATGTTTGCGGCTTTGTCTACAGGGTAGGTCCACTCAGTCTTTGGAATGGGACCGCCTAGCACGGGTGTATAGCTGCTGCTGTTCAGAGCGCCAAAGCCCGGGCCCGCAGCTCCGAAACCTTCCTTGGCGTTAACTTCAATGCTTATAAATTTCACTTTGAGCATGTCGCCGGGTTCGGCTCCGTCCACGTAGAAAGGACCGGTCAGCGGATTAGGCCCGTTGACCTTGAACCCAGCCTTTTCTGCTTCTTTGCCGTCCGCATCTACCGTGGTGGTTGCGATGGTTTCGCCCGGCTTGACATGCATCACCGGGGGAAGGACGCCGTAGACGGTTTTCAAATCCTTGTAGTTCAGTTCGTAGTGGCGCACGCCCCCGGTCTGAGCAAGAGACACAGTTTCTACGCATGGCAGCAGGAAGGCGCAGAGGAAAGCAAGTTTCATTGACATGGATGATTGTTCGCTAGAAGAGTACTTTAAAAGCGAGCTGAATGTTAAATGGTTCACCGGGTCCGATACCGGGAGAGCCGCTGTAGTCGCCAATGGTATCGCTGCTCTGGCCGAAGCCGCCGCTGATGTATCCATTTGGAGGAGCAAGGTTCACGCGGTTGAAGACGTTGAACATCTCAATACGAAGTTGTCCATGGAGTCGCTCACGGATTGGAACGTTCTTGAAGAAGGAGAGGTCAACATCTGCGAAGGCAGGTGCCCGAATCACATTTCGGCCGATGTTCCCGAAGCTGCCGTTTGCTGGATTCGCGAACGCGTTAGGGTTGATCCACTGCACGGGCTGGTGATTGATCAATTGGCGGTTAACACCCGCATATGGATTACCGATCAGGTCGGCGCGTGTAGTATTTTCGCCGGTCCCGCTGGTGTCGGAGGAAGCATAGATGTTGAAAGGAAGCCCGCTGTGAAAGGTGAGATTGGCGTTGGCCTGCCATCCGTGGGTCAGCCATGCCGGGCCGCGGCTCAGGCCAGGAATGTCGTAGATCACATAGCCGGTTAGGGTTTTGCGGATATCGTAGTCGGAGCTTCCGTAGTTGCCCCTAAGATTATTGCTGTCCTGTGGCAAAGCTCCGAAGTACTGAGTTATCTCATCTAGACTATGGCTCCAGGTGAAGTTCACTTGCGAGATGAGCCCATGCCAGCTAGCGGTCCGCAATGATGTCTGTAGACCGTTATAGTTTGACGTTCCGGTGCTCTGAATTTCATCGATGACTCCGAAGTTTGGGAACTTCGGGAAGTATGGGCGTGTTGTCTGCTGGTAAGCGAATCCGTTGGGGTCGGTCGTGTTGACGAAGCCACTGCCGAGCGCTGCCTGGTTTATGTCTCGCAAGATGAGCAGATGACGACCCTCTGAGCCGACGTAGCCAACCTGCAGGATGGCGCTTCGACCGAGACTCTTCTGGATATTCAGGTTGTAGCTCATCATGTAAGCCGGCCGGAAGTCCCGGCTGACTGAGAAAAGATTCACCACGTTGTTTCCCGCCAGCGAGACGTTACCGGACGGGAAGATAGGTGCTCCGCTGGCGAGTGTATAGCCATTTTGCTGCAGCGTGTAAACGGGCTGGGATCCGGCAGGATTTCCTTCCACTCCAAGCGGGCCGTTGTTGGCTACCGATGGCGTGGACAAACTCGATGAGTTGTCGAGAAAAGGAACGATTGCCGGAGTATCGAAGTAGATGCCGTAGCCGCCGCGAACCACGAATCCATCGTTCGTCGAGGGCTGGTAAGCGAAACCAACTCGCGGGCTCAGCGCCTTCCAATACTGCCGATACAGATCGCCGATCTGCTGACCGACTGTCACCAGTCCGCCCTTTGCCGGATTGAACACGGAAAGGTCGTTCTTGCCGTCGTGGATGGGGCCCTGATAGTCGTAGCGCGCTCCGTAGTTGAGCGTCAGTTTTGGCGAAATCTGCCACGTGTCTTGGGCGAAGAGGTCGAAGCTGTTCATCGTGACTTTGCGCTCCTGGTTGCCACGCACGATGGTGGATTGATAAACGTCGCCGCTTAGAAAGTCGGCTAACGCAATGATGTTCGGGTCGTAGTTCGGATTGTTAAGCAGACCGCTCCAAGGGCCTTGCGAACCGTTAAAGAAGAACGCGCCGCGGGCGCCTGTGCTGTAGAAAGAGTCTATGCGAGCCTGCCGTACCTCACCACCGAAGCGAATCTGATGTTTGCCGGATACGAATGAAGCGGTGTCGTTAATATGCCCTGTAGCGTCGCTGCGGCCCGAGTTTGGTGTCAGCCCGATGGTGTCGAACCCGCTGATGGAAATAAACGGTGCGCCCGAAAGGTCGGGTGAGTTGACGCCAGTGTTCAAGCCAAGGGCAACCGGGTTGAAGCTGCTGTTGAGGTCAGAGAATACCTGATTGAAGTAGCTAAGCCCGAACAGAAGCTGATTGGTGAGCCGCGGCGAAAGCGTCTGGTTGTAGATGAGCGAGTAGTTTTGGACATGGAGCGGAGCAACCTGATAGTAGTCCTGGATGCGTGAGCCGATTGGGGCGGTCTGAGTTCCCTGCCCCACGAACGCGCGGAAGGATAAACGGTTTGACTCATTGAAGCTATGGTCAATCTTGGCGAGACCGTTGTTACTGTAGCCTCTTTCAGCATTCGGGTTGAAGTAGTTGTTCGCAGAGGCAGCACCAGTCAATACATTCGCAGGCCAAAGTGTTCCGAGAAGCCTTGTAGAAAGAGGGTTGACCGGCACGCCATACTGATTCATCAGGTCGATGGCAGAAGCTTGATAGGCAGCAGAGGGTTCCGTAGAGAGCGCCTGATTACCGATAAGGAACTGTTGCCGTTCGTAGGTGAGAAAGAAGAAGGTTTTGTCCCTGACCATAGGGCCGCCAAGAGAAAAGCCGCCCTGCTGATTCCGCATTTTGTTCTTAGGCGCGTCCGCAGGCACGAAGGGCGACTGGGCAGCCAAGGCTTCATTGCGGTTGTAATAGTACACCGATCCGTGCAGTTGATTGGTGCCGGATTTGATCACCAGGTTAATGCTGCCGCCCGGGTTGCGACCGGACTCAGGGCCGGGCTGCGTCTGCAGCGAGAACTCTTCCACTGCATCGAGCGGCATGACGGTCCCGGCTATGCTCTGCACCCCGCCTTGATTGACCGCCATAACGTTCCACCACTGATCATTGTTATCGGTGCCTTCAATCTGCCAGTTCACCTGGTTAGAGCGTGCGCCGTTGACCGACCCACCAGCGCCACCGGCGTACCCGGCGAAACCTGGTGAAAGCGCGATCATTTGGGTGAAGTCGCGACCATTCAAAGGCAGATCCTGCACCGTCCGCGCAGGCACATCGGTAGTCAGCGTGGTGTTGGTTGTTTCGACCGCCAGGCTTGCTGCTGAGACCTCTACGGTTGTTGCCTGCTTGGCGACATCCAACTTAACGGGCAAGTTGTAAACCTGTCCGGCGGAGACACGAACAGCGTCTACGCGGAGTCGCTCAAAGCCTGGTTTGGAGATCTGAATCGTATACTCGCCGATTGGCAAATCTGATATGGAGAAGCTCCCGGTGGAAGAAGAAACGGTCGAGTAGAGAAGTCCGGTAGCGCTGTTCGTCGCTTGAACAGCAGCATCGGCCATCACCGCGCCGGTGGTGTCTGTTACAGAGCCGGTGACTCCACCACGAAACGTCTGGCAATCAGCAACAGCCGTTAATCCGATACAAGCAAGAAGGACGAAGAATGCGCGAGCCACTATCCACCTCAGGAGACAAAGCATTGGGATCGCGCGTAAATGTCTTCCGTAACGGGAGCAGAAGTCTACGGCGCGAGGGATGCCAATCGAACCCGGAGTGGTTAACGAGTTGTAACATCCTGAACTCTTAATGTCAATACTGTAGGTTGTTCGGGGGCGATTCTAATGCCTCAACGAAGTGGTCTTGTTGAGATGTTGGTTAGATCAGGAGTTAAGTGCACTACGATGCAGCGTATGAGTTTCACGATTGCAGAAAATATGCAGAGTCGCCCTCTGGTAGTTGTGGGCGCAGGCACTCTCGGACGACGCATTGCCTTGGTGCAAGCGTCAACTGGAGAGGAGGTTCGGCTGGTTGATCGATCGAAACAGGCTCTGCAAGAGGCTAAAGCTTTCATTGAGTCGACGTTGCCGGGTATTGTGGCTACAAGGGGCGGTCAAGTTGGAGAAGTGTTGTACACCGACGATCTGCCCTCGGCCTTGCAAAGCGCATGGCTGGTTACCGAAGCGCTGCCTGAGAAACTCGATCTTAAGCAAGAGCTGTTTGCTGAGTTGGATCGGCTAGCGCCTGCCGATGCAATACTGGCCAGCAATTCCTCTTCATATCCGAGCAGTGAGCTTGTCGGACGTGTCTCGCGGCGGGAACGGGTCGTGAACACGCATTACTACATGCCTCCTGAAGTAAATGCATTGGAGATCATGTCTTGCGGATACACCGATCCTGCGGTCATCGAATTGTTGCTCCAACGCCTGCCTGCTTATGGTCTGGTTCCGTTCCACGTACAGCGGGAGAGCGTGGGCTTTATCTACAACCGGATCTGGGCCGCAATCAAGCGAGAAGCGTTGGCCGTTGTCGCAGAGGGCGTGTCTTCGCCTCAAGAAGTAGATCGGATTTTCTCGGCTGTGCTGCGTGCGCCAGTCGGGCCGTTTCAGCTGATGGATCGCGTTGGGCTCGACGTGGTCCTGGATATAGAGAATCACTATGCGGCCATTCAGCCTGGCTTGCCCGTGAGCCCGCGCCATCTGCTTGACGAGTATGTGAGGAACAACTGGCTGGGCGTCAAAACTGGTAAAGGATTTTACAATTACGAGAAGTCTTGAGGCATGTCGGAGTTAACGCTGAAGCAGTTACGGGAACATGCGATCACGTCGACCTTCTTTCCTCCCACGACGCTTCAACGGGCAGTGGAGAGGCTTGGGTTTGTTCAAGCAGATCCCATTCGTTCACCTGCCCGGGCTCAGGACTTAATCTTGCGGCACCGTGTGACAGGTTATCGGGCCGGAGAGATTGAGGCGCGTTATCCCGCGCTCAAGCTGGAAGAGGACTTTCTGTATGCATACGGCTACATGCCACGATCGACTTGGGGACTGCTGCATCCAAGGCTCGAGGCGGAGTTAACTGCGGTTGAAGAGCGTGTTCTAGAGATCGTGTCCAAGCATAAGCAGGTGCATCCACGTGAACTGGAGGCCTATCTCGGCCGGGAGCGTGAGATCAATGCCTGGGGCGGTTACTCGAAGACTACGACTCGTATTTTGGAGAGACTTCACTACCGTGGGCTGCTGAGAGTCGCGAGGCGAGAAAGCGGAATTCGGCTGTACGAAACGACACGGCGGCAGCAACATGAGGCTCTTGACGGAGGCGAGCGGCTGCGGAAGCTGGTGTTACTTATTGCCGGTATTCTTGCGCCTCTATCGGATGGAAGTCTTCGCGCTACGCTGCGGCATTTGGGCCATGCTGCACCGGGTTTGGAAGGCAGAATGTCAGCCGTAACCACGCTCATTGGAACTGGAGATTTGGATGCGGCTATTGTTGACGGAGTTCGTTATGTCTGGCCAGCGAGACGAGTGATCCGAAGAAAAGCTCCGGATACGGTACGCTTCCTTGCTCCCTTCGATCCGTTGGTGTGGGATCGACAAAGATTTGAGCACCTCTGGGGATGGGCCTATCGATTCGAAGCGTACACTCCGCCTGCGAAGAGAAAGCTTGGCTACTACGCGATGCCTTTGTTGTGGCGGGACGATGTGATTGGGTGGGTGAACATTGCGAATGTCAGAGGG
>CALMAV010000238.1 GCA_937859895.1 uncultured Bryobacterales bacterium
GACCTTCGAACTGTGGCTGAGGCAGCTTCACACTGACTACCGCTGTTAGCCCCTCGCGCACATCGTCACCCGTAAGACTCAGCTTCTGATCTTTGATCAAACCAATCTGGGCTCCGGCTGCATTGATCGTTCGGGTCAAAGCGCTTCGAAAGCCGCTTAAATGAGTTCCGCCATCGACAGTGTTGATATTGTTTGCGAAGCTGAACACCATTTCCGAATACGTGTCGTTATACTGCAGAGCCACTTCAACAGTAATTGACCCGCCGTTGGGCAAATCGCGCTTGCCTTCCAGGTGGATCGGATGCTCGTGCAGCACAGATTTGCCCCGGTTCAGATGCTTGATGAACTCCGAAATGCCCCCGCTAAAAAAGAACTCCTCGGTACGGATGTCCTCGCCGCGTTCGTCGCAAAGGATAATCTTCAGGCCGCGATTGAGAAACGCTAGTTGGCGCAATCGGTTGGCAAGCGTGTCGAAGTTATACTCGCTCACGTCCATGATGGTCCGGTCAGCTTTGAAGGTGATCTTGGTGCCCGTCCTGCTCGCCTTGCCAGTCTTTGCTAAAGGAGCTCTAGGCACGCCCTTCTCATAATCCTGTTCCCAGGTACCGCCCTTCTTCCACACTTCCAGATGCAGGGTTTCCGATAATGCATTTACGCAACTAACGCCTACGCCGTGCAAGCCACCGGAGACTTTGTAGGTATTGGAATCAAACTTGCCGCCGGCATGCAGTTTAGTCAGCACAACCTGCGCTGCTGACACGCCCTCGGCTTCGTGTATGTCAACCGGAATACCCCGGCCGTTATCGACAACGGTGATCGAGTTATCGATGTGGATGGTGACGGAAATTTCGCTGCAATAGCCTGCTAGTGCCTCATCGACGGAGTTGTCAACGACTTCGTAAACCAGATGGTGCAGCCCCATCTCCCCGGTCGATCCGATATACATGGCAGGGCGTAAACGCACCGCTTCCAGACCTTCCAGGACCTTAATATTAGTGGAATCGTAATTATCAACTTCAGGCATGGTAGCCCCACTTTCCAGGCACAGCTTTCCTAAGGCTTAAACAAATCCTCCGGTTACTGACCTTCTAAACCTTTTTATCTGCCCACGTCAGATGCGCATCGGCATAACCACGTATCGGTACACCGTCTCAGGCGCACCACCGTGCGGACGAAACTCGCCGGCACTGTTCGCATCTTTGAAATGAAACGCTATTTCGCTCTGATCCACTGATCGCATGAAATCGATCAGGTACTGTGCGTTGAAGCCAATCTCGACATCCGGGCCACTGTAATCCACAGGAATGGTCTCCTCACTCTCGCCCGTTTCCGAAATAGAGGAGTGAACCTTTAGCTCACCATTCAGAACCTGCAGCTTGATAGCCTTTGAACGCTCATCGGCAAACTGTGCCACGCGCTCGATAGCCGACTTCAACTCATCTTTCTGCAGCACCAGAGCATGCGGATGTTCTTTGGGAAGCACTCGCTCATAATCCGGAAAGTTGCCGGTCAGCTTCCGGCTCAACAGCAGTCTTCCATCAATTTTGAAAAATAGGTGATTATCATTGCCGGCAAACTCAGCTTTGCGAGTGGGATCATCACTCGACAGCTTTTGAATCTCACTCATCGCCTTCTTCGGCAGCAGCGCTCGGAAGGATGCGGTGAGGCCCGGCAGCTCTACTCGCTTCTCCACAAGCGCAAGCCGATGCCCATCGGTGGAAACCATTACCAGACCAGTCGGGTTAAGTATAAGCAGCGCACCATTGAGCGTAAACCGAGACTCTTCCGCCGAGATGGCGAAGATAGTATTCGAAATCATCTGCGACAACAAGCTGAGCGGGATTTCAGCCAGCGTCTCAGGCATCTGCGGCAGCTCCGGAAAACTCTCGCGGGACATGCCGGCAATGCGGGTCCGAGACCGCCCGCACACAAAGTTTGCCCACTGATTTTCGCCAACCTTGACGTTCACCTCGGCATCCGGCAGCAACCGCACATAATCCAGTAGACGGCGCGCAGGAATCGTCCCCGCACCCTCTTTCTTAATCCGGGCAGGGCAAGCGCATTTAATGCCTAACTCCAGGTCTGTTGCGGTTAACCATACCTTGTCTCCATCGGTCTCTATCAGAATATTGGACAAGATCGGAATCGTGGTTTTCTTTTCCACAACGCCCTGAGTTAGGCCAAGCTCTCTCACCAAATCAGACTTGCTTACTGCGAATTCCATAAAAGATATATCGAGAGCTCCTTTAGCTCCCTCCCACTTACTACTCCGAGACAGGTCTTATATAGCTATTAGAGAGAACCGCATTAGTAAGGCTTGTGGAAATGTTGATTTCTCTGTAAGTATAGCAAAAAAATAGGCTTGC
>CALMAV010000239.1:0-3696 GCA_937859895.1 uncultured Bryobacterales bacterium
GCATAAACATGGCGGCTACTACACCACCGAGTACACCTCCGGTATGCAAGCCGCGCAGCACCCCTGGGAAGAAAGCCGCGGCATGGGCTACTCGTATGGCCTGAACCGTGCCGAAACATTGAAGGACTATCACTCCGAACGGCAACTTCTCCTGATGCTGATCGATATCGTGAGCCGCGGCGGTAATCTCCTGCTCGACATTGGTCCAAGTGCCGATGGCGAGATACCAGTCGTAATGGAGGAGCGGCTTATCGGGATTGGAAATTGGCTACGCGTGAATGGCGAAGCCATCTATGGAACGAAAAGCTTCCAGACGCCTTCACAGTACGGCGAGGGAACTCGGCCGCATCTTGAGCAGAAAGAGTTTATGGCCGAATACGACATTCTTAATTTGGTCGACGAACCCAAACGGGGGTTTGCTCGAATTGAGGCATTCTTTACAGCGAAAGGGGATGACGTGTATGCCATCCTGCCGCGCTGGCCGGAGAAAGAGATTGTTCTTCGTGGGCTTCGGGGCTCTTCGACCAAAGTGACACTTCTGGAAACAGGTGATCTAGCGAAAGCGACTCAGCGGGGCGATTCACTCGTCCTATCGCTACCCGCAGAACTGCGATTCAAGGTTCCTTACCGGCAAGCGTACGTACTCAAGATTAGCGGCCTGACAAGCTGATCAGCCACTGCGGTTTAACACCCCTAGGTGCAAAACCGGTGCAAGTAGACGTGCCCTTACAGGTGAGTGGCGCCCCATACTGATTACACGAAAGCTGATACCGGCTCCCGTTGCTGACCAGCGCCTCGTCCAATCTCGATAGCACCAGGGTGCGATCGATAGGAGGCTCTTGCGCCATAGTCAACGGACCCTGATTTCGCCGCATATTCATTCTTCAGAATGCTCCCAAGATCTCGCTTTCTTCAGCGCTGCTGCGTAAAAGAGATCTCGGCGGGTTTCCAGCATTGTCGGCTATAACGGCAGAGTTCGTTACAAAGGTGTCGTCCTACTCGGGGTGGGTCACGCAACAGTTTGATGACTGATCACAAACCTTACGCGGTTGCAGAGCGGACTGGGGCAGTTAATTAGCTTAGATTTAAAAACCGACTCTCGCTACGCTACACCGCCGAAATAACATTTATTTCTAAATTTTACTACTCACCTTACTTGACACGCACCCACTCATATTTTATATTGGTGTTGTACCCAATGTAGGGGAAGGAGAAAATCAAATGCCAGTTGTTAAATACAGCAATTTCGGTTCTGACGTCGAGGATTATCCAGCCGGTATCCGTCTGTTCCAGGATTCGTTGTCGCGCCTCTTCAGTGAGCCCGCGTCTCGGCCGTGGTCGCCCGCTGTCGACATCTTTGAAAATGAGAATGCGCTGATTCTAAAGGCAGATCTTCCTGAGATCGATCCCAAGAATGTTGGCATCCAGCTTGAGAATGGAACGTTAACCCTGAAAGGTGAGCGCAAATTTGAGCACCAGGACAATAACAAGGGGTTCCATCGCATTGAGCGCAGCTATGGTTCGTTTGTTCGGGCTTTCAGCCTGCCGGACACGGTAGATGGCGAGAAGGTGAAAGCCGACTATAAAAACGGTGTTCTGACTGTTACTTTGGCAAAGAAGGAAGTAGCCAAGCCAAAGATGATCAATGTTGAAGTTAGCAGCAACTAAGAGCTGCTCTTCCGTTTCTTATCAGACGGTGTTGATGTCGCCTCCCACAGGCGCACATCAGCACCGCTTCCGGTTAGGAGGCGAACTCAGCGCCTTTGACCACCCGCTTTTCCCAGTACGCTTTCAAGGCCATTTGAACAGGCCGATAGGCATCAATGCCGGTCACCAATGGAGCTGAGACGGTTCTGTTTACCAGCACCGCATCGAGAAAGTTCTTGGCGTGGGCTCTCTCCAAGCTACCCGTTGCCTCTACTCGCACCGGCGCACCCTTATTGGGCTGCCAAGTGTATCCATCCCGCGCCAGGTCTAACGTTCCCTCAGTCCCTTCAAACAACACGCTAGGTCGTTCGCTCGCCACCGGCGTCACTGAGGATTCAAAGCTCAAATTCCAGCGGTCGTACTGCACCACGGCGTTCACTGAATCTGGATTCTGCCGGCCATCAGGATAGGCATAAATACCACCAAGCGCCGCAGCCGAAACCGGCTTTGCATCGTTCTGCATCCACTGGGCCACGTCAGCCCAATGCGTAAGAATATCCGCCAAAATGCCACCCCCGTAATCAGGAAAGTATCGCCAGGAATCGTAGCGCACGGTCTGGTAGGGAACACCCGGTGCAGGTCCCAGAAACCGCTGCCAATTGAGCCCCGCCGGTTTCGGCTCGGCTGCAATGTGCCGCTGCTGCCAAGGAAAGTTGCTCCAAACTGCCCGCGCAAATATCACTTCCCCCAGCTTTTTGGCTTCGAAGATGCTCTCCTTAGCCTGCTGATAGTGAGGCCCACTCCGCTGCTGAGTGCCGCATTGCAAGATGGTTCCAGACTGGGCCGCTACCTTCTCCAGGGCCGCTCTTTCTTCCCAGCGATGAATGATCGGCTTCTCCAGGTACACATGTTTCCGGGCACGTAGCGCAGCCTCTGCCATTGAGAGATGCAGGTGGTCAGGCGTGGCAATCAGCACCGCCTGAATGTCTCGATCGTTCAACAGATCTTCATGTGCTTCCAGGAGCCGAGCTTCACCCGCCTTCAGGCTGCTCCTGGCCCGCTCCCGATGCACGTCGTACACATCGCAAATGGACCGCAAATCGGCTCGCCCATCCTGCTGAAACGCCGCAGCGACTAAGCATCCACGCCGGCCGGCGCCAATCAGACCTAACCCCAACCGCTCATTGGCACCATAGATACGCCGGTAAGAAGCGGCTGTGAATGCGGGAATAGCTGCGGCATGAAGAAAGGATCGACGATTCACTCTTCTATTCCAGCACAAACTCTTAATCCCTATCGATAAGATTGAGTTTGGCTGTCTCTGCAATGGCGCGACTTGAGGAAAGCAGCAACCGCGGCTTAACGCGTGGCCGTTGGCTCATCCTTGCGCTACTGCTCACGGTGACGATCGTCAACTTTATAGACCGCCAGACACTCTCTATTCTCGCCCCTAAGATCCGCGAATCCATGCACCTGTCCCACCAAGCTTACGGGCGGATTGTAGCCGCTTTTCAGTTCGGCATGATGGCCGGAGAATTACCCGTGGGTTCGCTGATGGATCGCTGGGGCGTGCGATTCGGGTTGAGCCTGGCAGTACTCTGGTGGTCGCTCGCAACGGGCACGCAAGCATTTGTTAGAAACGGCCTTCAACTCGCAGCTACCCGCTTTTGGATGGGAACGGGCGAATGTGGCAACTACTCCGGTGGCGTCAAAACCGTCAATGAATGGTTTCCTAAAGCCGAGCGCGCGTTCGCCATCGGCATCTTCAACGGCGGGAGTATGCTCGGCGCCATCATCGCTCCACCTCTGATCGTTTGGCTCGCCCGTACTTATGGGTTCTTCTATGCTTTTCTCCTTCCTGCAACGCTGGGGCTCTTCTGGGTGCCGCTATGGTGGCAGAGTTACAAGGTGCTTCGTCGCGAAAGACCAATGGAAGACAACCCGACAAGCAGCGTGCCATCTCTCGGCAATCTTCTTCGCCTTCGCCGCACCTGGGCCATCATGGCTTGTCGATTCCTGGTCGGGCCGGTCGCTCAGTTCTACCTTTAT